>JBLMZM010000192.1:0-32131 GCA_050258815.1 Ignavibacteriales bacterium | reverse complement strand
GAATAATAAAAGCATAATTTATTCTCCTCATCCTGCGTCAGATACCTGAACTGCAGGTTGAAATCGTCATAAAAGCGGTCCGATGGAACAGACGAATTAAAGTAAGATAAAGAATTATTTTCGTATTTGAAGGATGAGGTCAGGTGCTCAGCATTCCTTATCATCGGAATCGGAATATCGCCAACCAGAACAATGCCCTCCAGCGGAGGCTGCTGATTGTAAAGTTTTATTATCTCCGACCTGATTTCATCGGGATTTTTCCAGTCGTTGATCAGTATGTATGTGGAAAGCCCGTCATTCTCAACGGCATCACGGTAAGCAAGTACCGCATCCTTTGCCTCATGATAAGTCTCTTCATCTATAACTATGGCAAAAGACGTAGGATGGTCCTGTGTAGGTTTTTTTACATCTAACCTGGCATATAGAATAGCATTGGCTACCAGGAATACTATAACAGTTAACTTCGTTCTCATCTTACCTTACAACTTTAATCTTTACATAAAATTTCTTCTCGAAATATATGCCTCAATTGAGATGCCATTTCAATAAAGTTTGTTTTGGGACGAAAAAAGGACATTATGTGGGTATTTAGTCCGCCGCGTTGGCTAATATTATACATGTGGATAGTAATTCGCCATTTTTTTGAAAAAGCAACACGCTTTTTGGACGGTGAGTTCTGAGGAATCGGGGCATTTTCAGGGAATTATAAGCAGATCCGGATTTTTCTCCGGATCTGCGTTGAAGGCTGCTATTGCGGGCAGCTCTCAGGAGGTAATAGTATTGCTGTAGCCTTCGGTCAGTCTGTTCTTTGTCCTAAGGGCTTCATCTTTTACTTCGGCCGGAACTTCTTTTTGGGACATGATCTCGTCACATGCTTTAATGATCACTGCACGGTCATGCGCAAGCGCATACCATCCCAGGGCCTCCAGCACAGCAACACGTATTTCTTTTGGCTCACTCACCTTTTTAGCAATTTCCATCAGATCGGGCAAAGCCTGCAGGAAGTTATAATTCCTGAATGTCCTCAGGTCCTTCAGTCTCTGCTTTACTTTTATTGTATCGTTCTTAACATTCGGTAAGAGCTCCTCATTCAGCCATTTTGATGAATTCTGGATTGAGATCTTAAAATTATCTTTAAGGAGGTTCTTGCTTACAGTCTCAGGCATGCTGTCCACATACCTGACGCATTCATCATATGCTGCCTGCGGGTCAATAAATACTATAGTCGATTTATGATTGAATGACACCCTTTCGGATTCATCATTTATCATCTGCTTTGCCATCAGCGGCAGGTATTCTTTTTTACCAATTTTTCCCATCCATTCGGCACTGATCCTGCGGATAAGTTCATAGGGGTCACTTACCGAAACCTTCAGTATATCTTCAAAAACCGGAGTATTCAGCTGTGAGAGGTATTCCAGTGCGTGCATCCTGACGTTGAATGATTCATCCTTCATGTAGATACCGGCAAGTTCATTCTCATACCGCCTGCCCAGATTCCTGAAGAGCATGTAAATGCCTAGTGATCTCAGGTTTGGGTCCTCACTTTTTGCCATATCCTTCCAAAGCTTCACGTCGTGCTCATTCAGTACTATCTGATTGTTCAGATTGGTGCCATGGTTTGAGGACCTGTAGTGAAAGGTCGGATCTCCAATCAGGTGCGATTCCAGAAGATTATCCATCCTGTGCCACTGGCCGGCTCTTACGCCATACCCCAAAAGCCCCATATAAGAATCTATCCACTGATCCTGCAATGCATTTGTGGTATTTGCTATTCCTGCAATGGTTTTTCCATTCCCGAAGACGTATTCGCCTGAGATATAGGGAGAAACGTGGAATGATCCATTGAAGCATTCGTCAAAAATCACGAGCCTCGGCTGAGGAGCAATACTTCTTACGTCGGCAATATGGATGTCCAGACTGTAGTCGAGCAGTGAATCTGCAGTCTGTACTGAATCGCTGAAAGCCCCGTCGAACCAATGTTCGGGTACGTTATATTCCTTCATGAAGTATTTTTTAGCCTCTTCGATGGACTGCTTTCTTCTTTTTGCAGTCCTTAACTTGCTGCGCAGGTATAACTTCACCGATTCAATATTGCCGTTAGGATTATTGGCCGTCGGATAATCAACAATGTACTGCCTGTCGTCATCACCATGGGCATGAAAGATGGCCATGTCGAGCTGCGGCTGCTGGAGTTCTGTAAGCACAATTTCCTTCATCTTGGGACTCATGCTGAAATTAAGCTTCTTTAGTTTACCTCCTGTTTTATAAAGCGAGGGAAACTGTTCCCTTAATGCAAGATTCTCATCGGCCCAGGAGGTAATGGATTCGGAATTATATCCGTGTCCGGTAAAAACCATGATGTTGTCGAGTGCAACCTGTTCTTTTTTCTGCTCTGCCACCCTCAGCAGATATTTTTTAATCACTTCATACCTGGTCTCATCCTCCACCGAAGGTTTAATGCGTCCGCTGTAGATATCCTTGTTTACCCTTTGCGGTGAGTCGGGCGCCAGCGAGTAATAGAAGCAGAGCTTGTGCAGGCTATCCTGCTTAATAAAATTGAACTTCAGGTCAAAATCGTCATAGAAACGGTCTGACGGCACAGATGACCTGTACATTGGCATATTTTCATCCAGCTTAAAAGCCGATGTCATATGCTGTGCATTCCTGATCATTGGGATAGGAATATCACCCACGAGTACAATTCCTTCCAGCGGGGGCTTGTTTTTGTAGAGTTTTAATATCTCGTTTTTTATTTCATCGGGATTTTTCCAGTCATTTATCAGTATATATGTTGAGAGGCCGTCTTCCTCAACAGCGTCCCTGTATGCATCCACCGCGCTGCCAACCTTTTCATATGTAGTCTTATCTACTATAATTGCAAACGTTGTCGGACGCTTTTTGATCGGTTTTTTAATAACTACTTCACCGTATGAATTAATTACAAAAAGAGTAAGAACAATAATTATCAGCTTTAATTTCATTTTCATTTCCAGTAATTATTTAAACATGTTTTAATACTTTTTCCCCCTTAACCTAAGTCCTGTTTTATTTCAACAGCATCATTTTTTTCACTCCCGAGAAAGAACCCGCGTTCAGCTGGTAATAGTAAACGCCGCTTGAAAAATTGCTGAGGTTAATACTTATACTGTGAGTGCCTGCCTTAAAAAAGCCGTCAGCCGCAGTTTCAAGTTCGCGTCCCAGCACGTCCAAAATCACGATCCTGACTCTTGAATCAGCAGGAAGCGAAAAATTTATTGACGTTGAAGGATTAAAAGGATTCGGATAATTCTGTGCGAGCAGGTACCCACCGGGAACAGAGCTGGGTTTATCATTAACACTTACCTCATTTCCGGCAGTAGTAATTATCAGACCATTTGATGTACCGAAGAATATTTTACCGCTTTCGTTGAAAGCTGAACTGTAAAAGTGATGGATTCCCTTAAAGGTTTCATCCACTGACCAGCTCTTGCCAGCATCGGTAGTTTTGATTATGGTACCGTCAAAACAGCTTATATATCCCGTGTTTCCTCCATAGAATGACACGGTATAGAATGTGGAATCAGTATTTTTTATGGCGTGGTCAACATAATTCCAGGTAAGTCCCTTGTCGCTCGTTACATATATTGCCTTTTCGCATACAGCCCATGCAGTTGTATTGTTTACAATGCAGAGGTCCTCAAAATCCTTTTTCGCTATATTCGGAGGTACATTTTTGAAAGTAACTGAATCCCAGGTGGTTCCGCCGTTTGCCGTGCGTCCTATCCAGCCTTTGGGCCCCGCAATGACGCCGGTATTTGCGTCAAAAAAGCCCATATTCCCTGATATGTAACCCGGTCCGGTAAAATTAGCGGCTTCATTCCATTTATTTCCGCCGTCAGTTGTTTTGTATATGTGGTACTCCCCATAATCATTCAGGCTCATCCATGCATAACCCGTATTCTGATCAGGGAAAGATAATCCTCCGACTCTATTTTTGTTATTGTATTGAACCGGTTCCATGACAGTTATCCAGCTCTTTCCCCCGTCAGTAGTTTTAACAATATGCTTGTTATCCTTCATAACAATGCCGGTATTGGCGTCAAAAAAGGACGCGGCATAGGCTTCCCAAACTCCTGAGCTTGACAAATAGCTCCAGCTGTTTCCTTTTCCGTCCTGATTTATGAGAACGTCACTTGCCTTGTTTATTATGAAACCCTTATTACCCTTAAACTCTATGCAGTATACAGGAGACTGGTTTTTCATCTGCAGCATGGTCCATGTTGAGCCAAAATCACTGGATCTGAAGATATGGTTATCTGTTCCAATGGCATAGATCCTGTCGCCAACACCCGTAACAGCCTGCAGACCGACGGGAAATTTCCCCATAACGGAAGTCCATGTGGCTCCGCCGTCGCTGGTCTTCATATAGAACATTTTACTGAAGCCGTTGCTGCCCACGGCTATTCCGTTCTGTGCATCTTTAAAGAACGATTCCTTTGCCCTGTCGTAAATTCCCGTGGTATTTTGCTTTACCCATGCGGCACCGCCGTTTGTCGACTTATAGACCGGTGTAGGCAGACCATTGAATTCACTACCTTCACCAATTGCAATCACGTCGGTTGCACTAAGCCATTTTACCGATTTAATCATTCCGAAGAAGTTATCATTTATTGACGTACTGTTCCATTTCTCCCCGCCGTCAGTGGTGTATCTGATATTATCCTTTTTATCTCCCATCAGGACTCCTTTGTTCTGATCGTAAAAAGCGATGTCATACCAGCGCTGGGCCAGCGTGCTCACCAGGGAGTCTTTTTTTACCCAGTTCAGCCCCCCGTCAGTTGTCTTGAAGAGATAAACGGCTTTATCCTTGCCTGCTACAATAAATCCCGTAGAAGCATTGGTAAAGCATACTGCATCGAAATATGTAAATGCAATATTAGGGACAAGCTTGGCAAAGCTGCTTTCCGTCCAGGTTTCACCGCTGTTTGTTGTAATAAGAATACTGCCCGGAATTGTACCAATCCATCCGTAATTCCTGTTAATGAAGCAGATTTTCTTCAGCGTCTTACTGGTATTTGTATTTTGCCTGATCCAGTCCGTTCCCCCGTTTATGGTATGGTAAACAGCACCGCTGTCGCATGCAATCCAGCCCTCGTCTTCTGATACAAAGAATATATCATTGATATTCTGTTTGATGTCAGGAGATGAAACCACCTTCCAGCCCTGGGCCATGACTGCGGAACATGAGAATACCAGCACCGCAATAAGCAGTATTATTTTTTTCATTTTAACCTCTCATTTATATTAAATTTCCTTCACGGCATTATTTATCAGTACACCTTTACCCTGAATTCCAGGTTTGAGCTGAATTCATTGCGCCCTGAACCGCTGAAATAAACGGCATTAACTGCCTTCCGGCTGCCGTAGAGCAGATCCAGGTTTATTATGCCCCAGCTGCCAGGCTCAAGGCTTAATATTATATCTGCAGCATGACTGGTAAAGTCAGTCTGGTAAAAAAGTATATCCCTGATCCTGTAGTCAGTGAAGTATGGTGTCTGTTCATTTTCATTCAGTCTGTTATCAGTATTCCGGTACCGGCTGAAACCATAGGAAATAAAAGTAGACATCATTCTGCTCCACCTGATGCCGGCGCCAGCCGAGACGGAATATTTATTGCCTTTGGTACTCCAGCTCAGATCACTGTAATAATCACTGTAGTCCATTCTGAAATTTTCAACTCCGGCTTCAACACCCACCTTCACATTTGAGTTCAGACTGTATTCAGCCCCTGCCAGTACCGAGTGGCTTGCCGAGGTATTTTCCATAAAAAGCACCGAATAGAGAGAATGCCTGGCCCACATATCGTTATTTTTATAGCAGTAGTAAAGACCTGCTTTCATTCTGCTGCTTACAGCAATCGATGACTGCAGGCCCGCCTCATAGAGCCTGTTCTTCCAGAAGCCTTCTGATTTGGGATCCAGAGCATCGTCCTTAACCGTAAACTGCTCAATTCCTCCGCCCATGTATGCCGCTGCGGATATGCCCGCCGGCAATTCAAAAGAGAATGTTGCAAAGCCCGTGAGGCCATTCTGGTATGACTGCCTTTCCTCAACTTTCTTCTTATTTACATAGGGGTAGTCAAAGCCCCTGAACTTTATTAGAAGGATCTCCTTAGTTACGGCGCCTTCATCTTCCTTGTAGTTTATTCTTTCGTTGAAGTCGTAAATTCTAACCATAGCGCCTATTGAAGCGCTGCTGCCCAGAAGATAACCGCCCCCAAGCGTCAGGTCTATGTCCCGGTGTTTAGTAGTGGGACGCGGTGCCACTTCCTTCAGGCCTTCATCCACGGCATAATTAATCCTGAAGCCGGCAAGAATTCTTTCTGTAAGAAAAGCGCTGTACTCTGCATTCATCAGTATGCCGTTGTAATGCGTGCGGCCCGTGGTGCTGTCGCCAAAAAGAAAAGGATTAAAGTTCTGATAGTCCTTTGTCGCCAGCCAGCTCCATTTATCGCGCTCAAGCCTCTGGAAACCAAACTTACCCTTGAATACCTGGAAAGAATCAATCTCCTTCTTCCCGGCTGCACTCAGCTGATAAAGCCTGCTGGTACCCGGATCCAAAAACCTTCTGAACTCTCCATCGCTGTTACTGTAGGATGACTGGATAGAAAGCAGCTGCCCCTTGTGGTCCCACTTAAGGAATGCCGGGTTGCCTCCGTTACTGTAAGAGTTTACCGAGGCCCCTGCTTCAAATATAGTCCTGAACATTGATTCCGGTTCATAAAACTGCTGCGCCCCTGCTGAAGCCGAGAGCATAATAACAGTCAGTGAAGTAAGTATTATATTTTTCATATTTGGTCTTAACGCCTTCTTTGTTTAGCTGATTAGTAATGATAACCTGGTGTCGGTTTGTCAATTACTCTGAAGTCCAGCGATGAATTTCCATTGTCAAGAAGCTTGTCTCCGCCGGTGGTATGTATAATCACCCGCTCCATTGATTTCCCCGTATAGAACTGGATTCCCCCCGTAGCACCGGCATCAATCGAAGGATTGACCATCTTCTTATCAAGCTTTGAGGGATCCTTCATATATTCCACACCGTCCAGAATTGCTGTGTAAGGAATGAGCATCTGGTCATCATAGGTTTTAAGGAGTGACCGGTCAAGCCTTGCAATAACAACTCCGCCCGTCTCGCCTCCAAGCAGCCAGTCATTGCCTGCGTTCTGGAATATCCTAACCATATTCGGAATCTTAACATTATCAATATCCGGAGCATCGTCTTTATAGAACTCAAACCCTGATCGTGAAAGATCTACTGAGTTGGGAGCATTAGTGCGGTGATCAATTGCATCTTCGGCACATACAGTGTACTGGCCCGGATTCAGGGGATAATCATGACCGCTGCCCGGGAACATCCATATATTTATGCTGTGCACGTACTGCGGATCATTTACGTAATTAAGACCCAGATAACTGCTGCTGTAGACGAGTGCTACAAGCACCTTATCCAGGTATACTACAGAATCGCTCTGGTTGAATATTTCTATATACTTGTCGTGAAAATAAAGCCCCGATCCCGTTGGTCCTGAAGCATATATTTCATTTATCACCAGCGGAGATCCCCCGTATACTGAGTTCAATGCTACTTCGAGCGGGGCTGCATTATCCCCCTTCAGACAGATCACTCCGGTAATTTTATTTATAAGCTTGTATCCCACTGTGCTGTTACCCGTGATCGCCTGCATCTCAACGGGACTTATATTCCTGGTAACCGAAATATGATAGTTATCAGAAATTATACCTTTAATCCTTATTACGCCATTTTCATCCGATACAGCCCTGTACTCAGTCCCAAGCGTGTTGGATTTCAGCATTACTTCTGCTCCAGGTACCCTGTTGCTTCCGAAAAGCTTTTGCATGTACCCGCTGGAGTCCACCAGTATGATCTCATATTCCATCTGCCTTTCCCTGAATTCCGGCTTAACTTCAGTTGAGATTAGTTTATCACAGCCGGCAAAGGCAAGAACAGAAAGCAATAAAGTAAGCTTAAATATTTTTTTCATTTAAATACTCCTCCCAAAGCCGAGCTGAATTCTATGCCGTAATAGATCTCCGGGTTTCTCCTTTCGTACGATGGATAGTCGGGCGAACGCCTGCGGCTTTTATACAATGGCTGATTGTTAAGGAAATTGTTTACAAAAAATGAAACCGACGAGCCTTCCCACAGTGATTTGCTAACCTTAAGGTTCAGCAGCCATTTATTTGGCCTGTCCTCATTATTGAGTTCATAGGTTTCGATGTTGCGCTGAAGCTGTGAGTACCGGGGATTATTTCTTTCGCCCTCCGGAATATTAATGAGCTCCCCTTTCTGTGTATAGTAACCTATGGCAAGCGTATCCTCATAGTTGCGCCTTCCGTTGATATCCACTGCCAGCTGCTGCACGTGAAGCGTAATCCACATGCCCAGTGCCCTGGCCTGAATTTCAAAGCGGTAGTTCAGCAGAAGTCTCTTGTTAAAGTCTTCTGTGGAATTGTACATCGGAATTACCCTTATGCCAAGCGCATTGCTGAATCTCGGAGAGGAGAAGTAATAGCCGTTTTTTGTCCCGTTCTCCTCATAGCTGTATGAGGCATCAAACCTGAAGACTGTATTAATTAAGGGTATCTTAACCGTTCTGAATGAAAACTCAATTCCCCTGACCCTTTCCCAGGAATTGTTTGCATATGCACTGTAGCTGTCGAGAAGCGTATCCTTTACGTACATACCCGACTGGTCCGGCCAGTTGGGATATGAGTTCTTATAGAATACAGTAGGCTCAGAGAGGCTCTGGAACATATTATCAGAATTGTTATAGTAGCCCGTTAAGGTAAACCCGCCGAAGCCTAACTGCTGATCCAGGCTGGCCTCGTACTTTTTCTGGCTGTAGCCCTTCAGAATCTCATTTGCCTGCTTACGTATGTGTGTTGATATTAAGGCAAAATTACTGTCGCTGTAGGCCGGATTAACAACTGAAACAGTATCCACTATGTCGTAATACCTGTTTTGTGCGAAGATCATTCCCATGGGCGGCGCCTTGGATGTTACGCCATAGCTTAAGCGGATCTGTGTTGTTTCAAACAGGTTATATGAAAAATTAATTCTGGGATTTGGAAAGCTGCCATTATTGGATTTTATCAGGTCTCCCTGTCCCCAGAGGCCTTTCAGATCGAATCCCGTGGGACGGTATACTTCATAGCGCAACCCCAGCTGGAGTGTAAATGGTTTTATAAGTCTGCCTGTAATCCTGTCCTCGGCATAAAGGCTCACAATATTAAACTGCGGAAGATCATCATATCTTCTAAGCCTCGGGGCAGGCAGTGTTGCTGAAGGCGGAAACAGCGGGTCAAAAACAATTCCTTCACCCTTATTGAAGTCGTCTCTCCAGTTTACTCCTGCCACCCAGCTGTGCAGCAGTTCATCCGTAAAGAAACGGAAATTGTAATTAAGATCGCCATAGAGATTCCATACATCTCCCCTGATCCATTTTTCTCCCAGGTAGGAGCCGAACACAATGTTCCCCCTGTCTGTCCCTTCCTGTAACCTGCTGGTGATGACCACGTTATCGCGTGAGACTATAGACTGGCTGTGCGAATTCTGTTTTGTATATGAAACCGATAAATTAAGGTTCAGGCTGCTGAACGACGAATAGATGCGGCTGTAGTTTCCTGTATACTTTAGGTTAAGGTCCCTGTTATACCAGGCATCGCGCGAGGCGTACTCGGGCTTCTCCTTGCTTTCATCAATTGCCCTGGTAACGTATAAAATATTCTTGAGGCTGAATTCCTCTGTTTCCCTCTCAGCCGAAAGCTGGCCTGCTATTCTCGTATATCCATCCCCCGCTACTCTGATGTCACGGTCTGAGGATGCAAGATTCAGGTTGCCGTTAAGTATCCAGTTCTGCCAGGGCATTCCGCCGCTCAGGTTAATTTCATTTATCTGAGGGTTATACTTGTATTTAACCCTGAAAGGTTCGGCAGTGGATTTTGTTTTTACTATCATCAGTCCGTCGGCCAGGTCACCATACTGTGCCGAAGGAATACCGCGTATGATCTCCACTTCCTTGATATTCTCAGCGGGAATTGATCTCAGGTCAATACCGCTGTTCGCGCTTGAATACCCGATTCCGATCTGCATGTTTGCGTTGTTTGTCACGGGCACTCCGTCCAGCACTATCTGTGTACCCAGGGCATCGCCGTTTCTTATGGAGGCCTTCTCTACGTTGTTAAGCGTAGGATTAGTTGTTTCTACTCCCGGAGCCAGTTTAAGAACGTCATTCAGGCTTGCTGCCTGTATATGCTCTATTTCCCCCGAGGAAATTACGGTCTTTGTTTCCGGGGTAACCGGAATAAACTCGTTATTTGCCGTAACCTTAATTCCCCCGATAAGGAATGATGTGCTTTTGAGTGTGAAGTTTTTCTCCTGGGTATTTTTACCCAGAATAACGGTTTCTGTTACTTTTTCATATCCTACAAAGGATACCTCAATAGTATAGCGCCCGGGTTTGGCCATGATTTTATACTGACCATTGTTATCAGTAGCGCAGCCGTTGTTAATTTCTTTCAATACTACATTTGCAAAAGCCAGAGCTTCCCCTTTGTCATCAGTGACCCTGCCTTTAAGTACTGAAATATTATTTTGAGCCCTGAGGGAAATGGCGGTGAACAGAATGAGTAATATGAGTGACGAGTATTTATGCATAGATAAGAAATAGTATTTGTTTTTATTCGAAGATGGCACCTTGAATTATTTTCACATAAAAAAAAGGAGACGTGCCATGACTGACACGCCTCCGTTCTGAATAAACGAATTACTTCATTAATATCATTTTTTTGGACATAACATTGCTTCCGTTTCTTAACTCATAGAAATAAATTCCGCTTGAGAGATTTGAAGCATTGAATTCAACTGAGTATGAACCCGCACTCTGGTGCTGATTGATAAGATTTGCAACTTCTTTTCCGAGCAGGTTGTAAATCTTCAGGCTTACCATTCCTTCTGATGCAACAGTATATCTGATTGTGGTTGAAGGATTGAACGGGTTAGGATAGTTCTGTGCCAGCTCAAAGCCTTTAACTGCAGTTGTCTTTTCCTGTTTTACAGAAGTATAAGGATCAGACTTTCCCTTTAATATTATACCGTTGTTTCCTGCAATCCAGACGTTGTCACCGGCTGTAGTTATATCAAATAATGATGTTGTTGTAAGTGTGTTTGACAGGGCCCATGTTTTTCCGCCATCTGCAGAAAAGCATATTTCACCATTTCCTGTTGATATCCACTCGGTATTCTTTCCAAAACCAACACCCCAGATACTGGTTGTTGCTGCCAGGCTTGAAGGCAACGTTACTGGTGTCCATGTGGCACCGCCATCCGTTGTTTTTGACAATGCCTTGCTTCCGCCACCAACATATCCCGTCTTGGAATCCTTGAATTTAAGGACAAACAATCCGCCGGCAACATTAGGAGCAAGAGCCGTCCATGTTGTGCCGCCGTCAGTGGTCTTGGAAACCTTACCTGCAAGACCGCAGATTATGACAGTCTTTGAATCGAAAACTACAAGGTCAAATATTGTATTTGTACCCATGTTGGAAGTTACGTTCGTCCAGGTAGCACCTCCGTCCGTGGTCTTGATCATCTTGCCTGAATTACCTGCAGCATATCCCGTGTCCTTGCCGCCAAAAGCTACTGAGTAGAAAACCATGTTTGTTACACCGGTAACAGGACTTGCAATCTTTGTCCAGTTTGCACCGGCATCAGTTGACCTGAATATCGAGTTGCCGCTTCCAACTGCACACCAGTTTGACGGGGATGTTATTGCAAAGCCGTATACCTGAGCTTTGAAGGTATTGGACATAACTTCCCAGTTTGTTCCGCCATTGGTTGTCTTTAATATAAAACCAAGACTATCGGCTCCGGTTGTTGAACCGCCGCTTGCATAACCTGTGTTAGCGTCTACAAAGGTTACCTGGCGTATCGGCTGCTGAGTTGTAGATGTGTATTTCGGAGTCCAGTTTGCACCGGCATCATCGCTTTTCAGCACTGTACCTGCAAGTCCGGAAATAAATGTGCTTCCGCTGTTCGAGCTGAGAGCTGAAAATTTCTGGAAAGGTATCTTGGTAATTGTCCAGCTGTCGCCAGCATTTGTTGTCTTATAAACATTTCCCTTTGAGTCAACCGCATAACCCTCGGTTTTGCTTACAAATTCAATGTCAGTAACGTTAATACTTGCACCAGTAATGCTGGTTTTGTTAGTCCAGGTGGCTCCGCCGTCTGTTGTCTTATAGATATTGTCGTCACCAGCGCCATAAAATCCGGTCACTGAATCGATGAATGTGATACTGTATATGCTGGATGTCATTGTTGTAGGAACCGCAGCTGTCCATGTCTGGCCGAAATCGGTGGACTTTGACAGTTTGAAATCCTTTGTGCTGCATCCGATAAAGATGGTTGAGGCATTTAATATGTATCCTTTGTAGATAGTACCCGTGCCGAAACTTGTGTATGCCCAGGTATCCCCTGAATTTTTGGTCTTCAGTATAGTGCCCTTGCCGCCAAATGCATATCCGGTATCGGCGTTAAAGAATTTCACGTCATAGAGATCTTCAGTTGTGCCTGAATTCAGATATTTCCAGGTAAGACCCGCATCTGTGGTTTTCATTAAAAGTCCTGCTGTACCGCAGAGAAACCCTTTGTTGTTATCCAGAAAGTACACTGAATTGATGTCTCTGTATGAAGTGTCAGCCTTAATTATGCTCCATTTGCTGCCGCCATCTGTACTGCGCTGAAGTGTACCTGCATTTCCGACTGCAATCACGGTGTTAGAGCCGAAATATTTAATATCATTAACGTCATTACCATGTGGTTTTGGATTCTGCCACTCCCAGTTGAAGGTCTGGGCGTTCATGAAACCCGATATCACTAACAAAGATAACACTGTAAAGATTTTTTTCATCTGCTTTCCTCTCCCTAATATTTTTTTGATAAACCGGAAAATTATTTTTCGGAAAGCGATTGGCGTTAAATCCTTTGGAAATATACAAATAACGTCAAACGCAGAAATCTCATTGCACCCCATTTTAAGAATGGCTATTGCCATTCCTATTGCTTTATACACATTCCGGGGGAAAAAGTACTACACCGGAACCATTTTTTTTGCAAATTTAATATTTCGGATTATTTGTTTATTTTTCTGCTGTTGTTAATGTCACCTTTACTATCCCAGGATCAGCAAATGAAAAAATTATCTGCAGTTATATTAATTCTACTAAGCCTGTTTTCTGTGAGGTCATTTACACAGGTAAAAGAAAACTGGTACAAAATGGCCGGTTCGGCATATCTGGACAATAGCTCCTACTCTTTCCTGCAGCGCATCTGTGATGAGGCAGGAGGACGCCTTTTGGGCTCCCCGGCCAACGAAAAGGCAATGGAAATCCTTAAAAGTGAGCTCGCATTAAAGGGCTGCCAGGCAAAGAGCGAGTCATTCAGCGTCCCGGGCTGGGTGAGAGGAGATGATGAGGTAACTATCCTTACTCCAGTCCAGAAAAGACTTCAGGCTTTGGCACTCGGCTACGTTAATGCCACTCCGGCCTTTGCATCTGAAGTTGTTTTTGCGGGTTTTGGATTTATTGAAGACTATAAGGATAAGAATGCAAAAGGTAAAATCGCACTGGTCACTTCAGAAAAGCCCAGGGGAAAAGAACCCCTGCTAAGATACGAAGCCATTGATATTGCCGCTGCCCAGGGCGCCAAAGCTATTCTTTTTATTAATGAGACCCCCGGAATGTATAACCTGGCTGGTACGGGAAACTTTCAGGGCACCCCGGCGCCTATTCCGGCATTCAGCCTGACATGGGAAGAGGGCATGTGGCTTAAAAGACTCACTGAAAACGGCAAAAACGTTGAAATTAAAATTGATACAAAGTCCTGCTGCAGGACAGTTGAGAGTGCAAACGTTATTTTCTCAATTCCCGGCAGGGTAAAAGATAAAATTGTAATAGGAGCACACTTCGATTCCTGGGATATAAGCCAGGGAGCCGTGGATAACGGTCTGGGAAGCGCTATTCTGTTTGACGTGGCCAGACTGATCAAAAGCTTTTCACCTGAAAACTACTATTCAATAGATTTTGTCTGGTTTAATGGCGAGGAACTGGGACTCTGGGGCGCAAAGAAATACGTTGAAATGCATTCCAATGAACCGATTGCCGCAATGATCAATATGGATATGACCGGATCGCCCAAAGGTTTTAATACAATGGGCTTCGATGAATTTATGCCATTCTTCCAAAACCTCAGAGCCTCAATGAACGGTTTTGACCTTTCTTCCGGAGTTGTAAGCACTCCATATACGAACAGCGACCATATACCATTTATGTTCAGGGGAATTCCTACATTCTCACTGATGGCCCGCCTTGAGGAAGATATGGTAAAATACTATCACACTTCGGGTGATGACTTCGACAAGGTAAGTAAAAAATACCTCTCCGATGCCTCAGCCGTTCTCAGCATTATGCTCTCTGAACTTGCAAACTATCCTGAATTAAGCTCGGGACACAAGAATCCTGGCCAGATGGCCGATATATTCAGGAAGTTCCACCTGGATGAAAGGTTAAAACACCAGAAGGAATGGATATACGGTAATTAATGTTAAATTAGTGTTCACTTAATATTATGAAAAATATTTTTTAAAGGGTAATGACTTTAAATAAAATTTTACTTAACATTTACTGAATTTCACATAGCTGAATCTATTGTCCCGTTTAATATATCCCTGCAGGCTTCGGATATGAATAGCTTCTGAGCCTGAAATTTATTATTTATAACAAACTTGTGCATGGGAAATTTAATGGATAAACTGATCAGACAGAAACAGGCAACCACCTCTTCTGCAACCAATGAGGAACTGGAACACTTCTTCACCCTTGCACAGGATTTAATGTGTATCTGCGCAACCGACGGCTGCTTCAGGCGCCTGAACCCCGCCTGGGGAAAAAGGCTCGGTTACCAGGAAAGTGAGCTCTTTGAAATTAATTTTACAGAACTTTTGCATCCGGATGACGTGTCTTTTTTTAAGAAATACCTTCAGAGTCTTCCTGATGAAGCTCAGTACTTCAGCCGGGAACTGCGCATCAGATGTAAGGATGAGAAGTACAGGTGGATACTCTGGAATGTCACCTACTCCAGGGATGAAAACCTGGTCTACATGGCTGGCAAGGACATAACCCTCAGGAAACTTGCCGAAGAGGAAAAATACCTGCTGCAGCTTCTTAGCCGCCTGTTCTACGAGGAGCGTAAGCTGAAAGAGCTATTAACCAAAAGCCTGCAGGAAATAAGTAATTTCGGCGGTTTCAGCTACGCAGAGGCCTGGATGTATGATGCAATGTCTGAATGCATTAAATGCACCGCAGCCTGGTATGAACACTCGGATCATCTGGAGCAATTTAATAAAAAAAGCAGCCGGAATACTTATCGCACCGGCGAGGGACTGATAGGCAGAACCTGGGTGTCAAGGGAATCTCAATTGATTGAAAATATAGCTGCCGATAAACAGCACCTGAATCCAACGGTTTTCAGGAAATGCGGCCTGACCGGCCTGCTCTCGCTTCCCGTACTGACAAAGGATAATACGGTGGCCCTGTTAATGCTCTACAGCAGTGGGAAAATGACAACCGACCAGAATAAGCTGACATTCCTTTCCTCAGTTGCTGCCCAGCTCGGCCCTTTTATTGATCATAAGATAATGGAAGAAAGACTCCGCAGGAGCGAAAAACTGCTTTCTGAAACTCAAAAAATCACAAAGACCGGCAGCTGGGAATGGGACATTCAGAACGACAGGGTATACTGGACATATGAGACCTACAAGATGTACGGTATTGATTCAGGCAGGTATCTGAAGTATAAAAACGTGCTTGACATGCTGACGCCTGAAGACAAAAAAAATCTGGACCTGGCAGTCAGGCAGGCACTGGAAAATAAAAAACCATATACACTCGAACATAAGATCTTTAAGCCCGGCGGTATGAGTATTCTTGAGATTAAGGGAGAACTGGTACATGATGAGGCGGGCAAAATAATTAAACTAATTGGAACCGTGAGGGATATTACCTCACAAAAACAAACGGAAGAAAAATTGCGAAAAAGCGAAGAATATTTCAGGTCACTTATTGAAAATTCATTGGACGTAAAATCCATTCTGGATTCTGAGGGAATGTTTCTATATATAAGTCCTTCAATAAATAAAATGCTGGGATATGACCCGGAAGAGCTCATTGGGAAAAATCTTATCCGATATACACACCCCGAAGACGTGACCAGACTCATTAAGGTATTCA
The DNA here is from genome assembly GCA_050258815.1 of Ignavibacteriales bacterium. GTDB lineage: Bacteria > Bacteroidota > Ignavibacteria > Ignavibacteriales > SURF-24 > JAAXKN01. The sequence goes on along the minus strand of JBLMZM010000192.1, from coordinate 15,785 downwards.
GTAAAATGGCAAGGACACCTGAGAGCATTGCTTCAGTTGAATTCCGCATAAAGGACAAGTTTTCCAAATGGCACAGCATTGAAAGCATTATGAAAAATATGCTCGGCAACCCTGCCGTTAACGGTATAGTAATTAATTCCCGCGATATCACTCAAAGGAAGGATGCCGAAAACACAATCCATACACTGCTAAGCATCAGTAAGAAACTCAATTCGACGCTGAACGTGGACGTGCTGATTGATGCCCTCGTGGAAGAGGCAATAAAACTTACAAATTCCGAGAGCGGCTGCTCAGGCCTCAGAACCGCCGAAGGTATGGTGTGCAAAAAATTCTTTTTGAACAGGATCCCGCACGACTTTGAATACTGCTGGACCCCCGGCAACGGAATACCGGGCAGGCTGCTAATTAATAAGAGCCCTTATGTCACTAATGACGCACCGGGCGATGCAGCCATCTTTCCGGAATTCAGGGACAAGTTCTCAATTAAATCTGCCGTCTATGTAGCCATACTAAATTCCCAGGGCGACGTCATAGGTTTTCTTTCAGTCTTTAATAAGAAAAATGACGTGCTGTTTACAGATTCGGATAAGGAAAAACTTACCGCACTCTCACAGCTGGCTTCCACTGCAATTCAGAACGCCATCGCTTACCAGAAGATTCAGACGGCCGAATTCCAGCTCAAAAACTCGCGCGAACAGCTCCGCCGCCTCTCGGCCCATACACAGTCGGCCAGAGAGGAGGAACGAACCCGCATCTCACGCGAAATACACGATGAACTGGGACAGGCACTTACGGGACTCAAAATGGACCTGTCATGGCTGGATAAGAAACTGCAGAACGATGGCCTCATTAACCAGGCTCTTGCCGACAAAATTAATGCGATGTATTCTCTTATAAACACAACTATAAAATCCGTAAGGAAAATTTCCTCCGAGCTAAGACCAGGCGTGCTGGATTATCTGGGTCTTACTGCGGCAATAGAATGGCAGGCACAGGAGTTCCAGAACAGAACCGGCATTACCTGCAAAATCATTTCAATGCCCAGAGAGCTGGAACTGGACCAGAATTTTTCCACCGCCCTTTTCCGCATCTTCCAGGAAACCCTGACAAATATCACGCGCCACGCCAATGCAACGGCAGTCGAGGTCAGCCTTAGACTCAATGGCGGCAATATAGTGCTAATAATCAGGGATAACGGAAGAGGTATTACCGATGAGGAAATCATTAATACAAAATCCTTCGGCCTGCTGGGAATGCGCGAGAGGGCTTATCTGCTGGGCGGAGAATTTACAATTCATGGGACACAAAATGAAGGGACAACTGTTACGGTTACAATACCAATTGGGAATATTCAAGAAAAAGGGGAAGCATTATGATCAAAATACTAATTGGAGATGACCACGCTATCGTAAGGCAGGGATTAAAACAGATTATATTTGAGGGGAAAGGCAAATGCATCTGCGGTGAAGCCGAAAATGGCCAGGTAGTGCTGGATATGTTAGATAAGGAAAGCTGGGACGTGGTGATACTGGATATTTCTATGCCGGGAATGAGCGGCCTCGATATTCTGAAGGAAATCAGGAAAACCAAACCCAGACTGCCTGTACTAGTGCTTACAATGCATTCTGAGGACCAGTTTGCACTCCGTTCCATTAAAGCCGGCGCTTCCGGTTATCTGACAAAGGACAGCGCTCCGGAAGAACTGATCAAGGCTATAAATAAAGTCATGGATGGAGGCAAATACGTTAACCAGCAGCTGGCGGAAATCCTGGCCTCTGACCTGGAAAGGAAGGTGGAAGGACCCCTGCACGATACACTTTCGGATAGAGAATACCAGGTGATGCGCCTTATTGCTTCCGGCAGAACGGCAAAACAGATAGCCGATGAGCTGTCACTGAGCGTTAAGACTATCAGCACCTACAGGGCACGCCTGCTTGAAAAGATGAAAATGAGAACAAACGCAGAACTGACTTATTACGCAATTCAGAACAAGCTGGTCGAATGAGTATTTCTACTGCCGGCATTTTAACTTTGTAGATGTAGGCCTATTCCCGACCCGGTTATTGGATGGGGTCCTACAAATTATTCAGCCTTTGCCTGATATAAAAATATCGCCGTAAACCGTATTTTAACTTTAGAAGGCGGGCACAATTATTGAATTTTTGTATATAATTATAATATTTTTAATCAAAATATATCTTGCGGTTTCCCAAAATTCAGTAACAGGGATAATCGTTTAAATTTCAATCTGGGATCAGCATTGTAAAATGATAAGAGATTTAATGTTAGGTTCAGAAACGTTTTCAACATCAAATTATAATCTAAAGTCGAATAGTATTAAAGTATTTATTTCCGATGATTCTCCTGTTGTAAGAGTACGGCTTGCTAACATGATCGCTGATATAAGCGGTGTTTACCTCATAGGAGAGGCGGCAAATGTACAAGATTCTATAGAAAAGATTATTCAGCTAAAGCCGAATGCGGTTATATTGGATATCTGCATGCCCGGCGGCAGCGGTATTGATGTCCTGAGACAGATCAAGAGCAGCAAGAATGCGCCCATTGTTATTGTCCTGACAAACTACCCCTTCCCTCAATACAGAAAAATCTGCATAGAGGCCGGGGCCGATTACTTCTTCGATAAATCCAATGAGTTTTATAAGATTGTGGATATTTTCCAGAATCTTACGTCACAACTCCATAACTGAGCTCGCCTGCTTATGCCAGTTTCCGTTCTCAACTAAAAGAATTTCTTGATACTTTTCAGTATTTTTGCTTATATAAGTAAGCAAAAAACGGAGAGCTGTCTTGATTCAACATTTTCTTACCCGGTCATTTTTCGGCAATACAATTAGCGACTACCTGACAAGCTTAGGAATAATCCTGCTTGCTTTTCTGATAATTAAGATCCTGAAATCCGTCTTCGGTAAGAGCATCAGGAAAAGAACACAATCCACTGTTTTCAGGATCTATGAATTCGTGCTTGTAAATGTTGAAAAATTCATCCTGCCGCTCCTATACCTCGGATCGCTATACCTGGGATTGACGCTCCTTAATATGCCGCCCTATCTTAAAAAGGACCTGGATGTGGCAGCCATTATAGTCAGTACGTTCTATGCCGTAAGATTTATAATACTGATAATTAACTACTCCATAAAATACTTCTGGCAGGCCAGGAATGAAACCGAGAACACCAGCCTTAAAGGCGTCTCTACTTTTGTCAGCATCCTCATCTGGGCCTCCGGTGTTGTATTCCTGATGGATAACCTGGGACTCAGGATATCTGCTGTGATTGCGGGACTCGGAATCGGCGGTATTGCCGTAGCCCTTGCGGCACAGGCCGTACTGGGCGATTTCTTCAGCTATTTTGTCATTTTCTTTGACCGCCCCTTCCAGATCGGCGATTTTATTTCTGTTGACGATAAGATGGGCGTGGTTGAGAGAATCGGCATCAAGACAACCAGGATTTCCAGCCTGAGCGGTGAGGAAATTATCTTCCCGAATTCAAACCTTACCAATTCACGCATTCATAACTACAAAAAGATGGAAAACAGGCGCGTGATGTTCAAAATTGGCGTCGTATACCAGACATCCCTGGATAATCTGAAAGCGGTGCCCGGAATCATTAAAGGCATAGTTGAAAGTGCCGGCAATACAAAATTCGACCGCGCACACTTCCAGTCATATGGCGAGTCAAGCCTGATCTTCGAAGTGGTTTATTACGTTACCACCCCTGATTATAACACGTATATGGATATCCAGCAGCATATTAACCTTAAAATGTACGAGGAATTCAGCCAGAGGGGTATAATTCCGGCTTATCCGACGCGTACGCTGCTCTTTAAGCCCGGACAGCAGCCGGAAGGTGTAAATGCCTGATAATGAGGTGATTCCCCGGATTTGATATCAGCGGGTCGATTCAGGACCAGCAATCAGGCTCCTGAAGTGCGCATAAAAAGCATCGTCTTCTGAGAGTGCACCGCTTACGCGGCAAATTCCGGCTGCAAACTCACAGGCTATCTCATTTATTCGCTTCAGGTCCCAGCCCATCAGATACCCTGTTGCCAGAATTGCTGAATATGCATCTCCGGCTCCAACCGTGTCCACAACATTGTCCACTAAAACTTTATGGCGGTCAATCTCATCCCCCTTAAGCAGGCATGCCCCGTTACTGCCCATAGTCACACAAAACATATCAATGCGAAATTCAGACATCAGCCTTCGGGCGGTATTTATCGTCTCAAACGGTTCACCCAGGAGGAGTTCATTCAGTAACTGCAGCTCTTCCAGGTTCACCTTTACGACGTCTGCTGCCCTGAGTGAGGCCCTGAGCAGTTTCTCATTAAAAAAATGCTGCCTTATGTTTACGTCATAGAAATATTTTGTATTGTAGCCCCATAGGGATTGGATCGCCTCTCTGGATGTGCTGCTGCGCTGCGCAAGCGTACCATAATAAAAAAGACCGCACCCCTGGTCCAAAAGGTTCCTTATACCGGGTGTGGCGCGGATAAAATCATATGCGCAATCTTCTGTTATTATAAAACCGGGTTCGCTGCTTTCATTGATTTCCACAATTGCTGTCCCGGTTGGATGCACACTGTCAATTTCTATAAAATCCACCGGAATATTTTCCGAAGTCAGCCGCGAGAGTATTTCCTGCCCCGGCCCGTCGGCCCCGATGCGCGATAGTAAATACCCATCTCCCAGTAGCCTTCTGATGTGGTAAATAAAATTAAAGGGAGCTCCGCCCAGGCGCTTGTAACCCGGAAATATATCATACAGTATTTCCCCTGCTGATACAATAACGGAGGAGTTGCCGCCAGATGGAATAATGTTATTGGTCATCTGTTCTCGTGTTTCATTGAAAGTTAATGCACTAATTTATCAAAAGTCCAACATCTGACGCCGGACGTTGGACTTAATGACCTTTCAGAGTTTCTTTGAAATCTCCAGAAATCTCTTGTACGGTATTGCACTCCAGCTCTCGGCCTTTACTGCCCCCTGCGACATTGTTATAAGCGACACCTTGGCGGCCTCCTCTTCATTCGGAGCCTCGTATATGTCCATAAAATCAAAGGGACCCAGCAGGGCATAGTGATCTATCCATTTCACGTCAGGGCACTTTGCCTTTACTTCCTCAAACCATTCACGTCCCATAGTCTCTCTTTTCTTCGGATTATGCAGATTGTCCGTCGAAAGCTTCGTCAGCAAAATATACGTAGACATAATTCCTCCTAATTCTTGGGATAATGTGATATGCACCTTGTAAAGCAGCGTGTTATTTATTGTAATCAATTTGCCCCAAAACATCAAGAAGGAAGCAGGATTTACCATTAAATAAAAAACCAGGTACTAGGCCTGGCTTTTTATTCAAATTCTGATTTTTATGTCAATTCAACGAGCTGAGCTGCATTTTTTCCTGGTTGGTAATGATCTTTTCCAGGTCAAGAAGTATGAGAAGCCTGTCTTCCAGCTTGCCTACGGCGGTAATATATTCGGCATTCATTCCGGCTGCCAGATCCGGCGGCGGTTCAATAATGCTGCCGGGGATTCTGAGCACTTCCTTAACCTTGTCAACAATGAATCCCATGGTTCTTCCGGAAAGGTCAACAACGATGATCCTGGTATCCTTATCGTGCTCCTTTCTTGCCAGACCCAGTTTGCACCTCAGGTCTATTACAGGTATGACCCTTCCCCTCAGATTAATTACTCCATCCACATATTCGGGTGAATTAGGTACTTTGGTGATCTGAAACATCCTGTTGATTTCCTGTACCTTAAGTATATCTACTCCAAATTCTTCCCTGCCTATCGTAAAACTTACGAGCTGCAGTATTTCCATCGAATCGGCGACAGTTGCTGTCTTTGACATTTCTAATTCCTTATAATTTCAGGTTTTAGGGGGTCCCTGTTAAAAACTGTTATTCTATATTATCGTTAAGTTTTCCCTTAAGTTTAATCGAATTCGGTCTCCCAATCCTGATTGCGCTGCCTGCTGAAGAAATTTTTAAGCTGTTTTAGGGTGGTCCTTGGGGGCGAAAGTTCGGGGATCTCTTCTTCGCTGAAAAAGCCTATGCCATCGGTTTCTATGCTGAGCTGTTCACCCCCGCCCGTAATCTCACAAAGGAAGAATATTTTATATACGTGGAATGGATGGGGCGGATAATGACCCTGCCTGTCGCGGTCATACAGAGCTGCAAGCTTCCTGGCTTTCACAACGAAGCCCGATTCCTCAAAGACTTCCCTTTCAACCGCCTCGGATGGGGCTTCATTTGGGTCGGCCCAGCCCCCGGGAAGCGTCCACCGGCCGTCCGACTTCTCACGCACCAGCAGCAAACGGCCCTCACGAAATACTATGCCGCGCACATCAACGCGGGGAGTAACATATCCCGATTGATCTGAAAACAGGTCCATTATGATTTCTTTTTCTACAGAGGAGTGGAGTGACATGATTTCAGCGGAAATATCCATGATTTCCTTGTACCTTTCCACGTCAAACTCATTATGCGCATACATGAGTCCGTTCTGTGCTAATGCCTGCAGGCTCCTCGCCCATTCCAGCCATTTCGGAGTCATGACCTTCCTCCGGTCTGAGAGGTAAAGAATTTCCCGGCTTCATCCAGCGTCTGGAAAACGTCCTTCTTCTCTGCCTCTGTATCAGGCAGTATTCGGCCCACGTCCTGCAACAGTACAAATTTAATTTTGCCGTTCCTGTTCTTCTTGTCCTTCAGCATGGCCATATAGAGTCTGTTCTTGTCCAGACTCCTGAACTTAATTGCCGGATTGAAGGGACTCAAACTCCGGCTTAATTCCGAATACTTCTTTTCATCCATGAGTCCCATGCTGCGCGAGAGTATTAAAGCACATGCAAGACCCGCTATTACAGCCTCTCCATGTTTTATCTTATAATCCATCACGCTCTCATAGGCGTGCGCAAATGTATGTCCCAGGTTGAGTATCTTTCTTAGTCCTGCTTCTTTTTCATCCCCGGCCACGACCTCGCTTTTAATTTTTACCGACTTTAGCAGCGCGGTTTCCATCACAACGGTTTCTTTTGAAAGAAGCCCCTCCAGGTTCATCCTTATAAAGGCATAGAACTTCTGGTCCGATAAAAACGCATATTTAAGTATTTCTCCCACTCCGCAGAGTACCTCCTCCTGCGGCAGCGTTTTCAGGAATCCGAGATCCGTAAGTACAAACTCCGGCTGGTAAAAAGTACCTATTATATTTTTTGTGTTTTTGAAGTTTATGCCTGTCTTGCCGCCAATTGAGCTGTCGCATGCAGCAAGAAGCGTCGTTGGCACCTGGATGAACTGTGTGCCGCGCATGAATGTGGAGGCTGCAAACCCGGAAATGTCACCTATAACTCCCCCGCCCAGGGCGGCAATAAGCGTATCCCGGCCGTATTTTTTTGAAAGGAGGTAAGAATATATTTTTTCCAGCGTTTCCGGTGATTTCGAATTCTCCCCGGGCCTTAAGACCAGGTAATCCACTCTTCCATCAAATTTCTGGAATGCGGCCTCAGCCTGATTTCTGTACAGGCCGTTGACGTTGGAATCGGTAATTATCAGAATGTTTTTATTCAGTTTTCTTTTTTTTATCTCAGCGGCAATACCACTAAATATTCCGTTTCCTATCAGCACCTGATAGGGATTCTCCTTAAGAGGAACATTGATCTTCTTCATTAATCTCTTTTGTTATTAGTTTGGCAATTTTATCTACAGTCAGTCCCAATGGATAATCATCAGTATTGATAATCAGGTCAGCCTTCTCATAAAATGGAGTACGCTGCCTCAGGAGCTGTACAATTTTGTTCTTCAGGTGATCCCTGTTTTCAGCATCCTGTTCGGCATTGAACATTGGACGGTCACGCTTGTATCTTAGCCTTTTGTAGAGAGCCTCGGGTGAAGCCTTCAGATAAATGATTTTGCCCGTGGCTGCAATAATTTCCAGGTTGTTGTTGTGAACCGAAGTGCCGCCTCCAAGTGAAATTACCACGTTATGCAGCTGTGAGAGCTTCCTGAGCGTCTCGGATTCCTTCTCCCTGAAGAACTTCTCACCCTCATCCCTGAATATTTCTACTACCTTTTTGCCAAGCTCATCCTCAATCACCCTGTCCAGATCGAAAAAGCTCCACCCGAGCGTATTGGCCAGGATGGGACCTATAGTGCTCTTGCCCGAGGCCATGAAACCATTTAAGTATATGATGTCTTTTATGCTGCTCATTTGATATTTCTCAAAGATTAAAAGTGTAGTGCCAGCCCAAGGGTAAAGGTTACACCGTCCATATTTATCCTGGACTGAAATGTATCCTGAGCCAGGACAATCGTATCTCCATTATAATTTACGCGTTTCTTGCTGTACTTGCTGGTAACCTCAAAATCCGGATCCCTGAACTTCATTTCTCCCCTGACTGATAAATACCTGTTTATCATGTAGTCTGAGGAAATTGAGAGCTGGATGCCATAGGCGAACTCCCTGCTCACATTGGAAACCTCCTCATCCCCGAACTTCCTGAGGTGCTCTCCGTAGTAATAAGCCACACCTCCGCCCATCAGGAACTTAAAACTCTCGGTCGAAAAAGGCACCAGATAATAACCGGATAGCTCAAATGGGATCAGTTTGAAGCCGTCCTCAACGTCAATTGTCTGCGTTCCATCGCCTGCCAGTACGGTCAGGTTGGGACCCACGGCAGTTTTCTTTATGTATTCGATGTTAAATCCCAGCAGTATATCATCAGTCAGCCTGTAACGCAGGTCCAGCGAGGGGCTGTAGATGCCTTCCAGAGGCACGGAGCTGTTGCGCAGTATCTCCTCCGAGGCTTTGGGATTCAGGAACAATTTTGCGGTAGTAGTATAGTTATAATTTAAGCTCAGGCTGAAGTTCCTGTCCATATATTGCCCTGCAGACCGTACGAGCATTCCGTTAAGCACGGCAAACACCAGCAGCAAAGTTATTCTTTTCATCATATTCTTCTTGCAAGTTATATTTAAAAAATAACTTATTATCGCCCAAAGTTCAAAGTTTAAAATAAAAAAGCCGTGATCATAAAATCACGGCTTTTTTTGATCAATAACCTGTAAGAATTACTTTGCGTAGAACATTCTTCTGTTATCCACTATCTTTGCATTTTTCTTCAGCTGATCGATCCACTGGCTGAAGAAGTAGGATTTTTTCTCCTGAAGAAGGTTGTCGCGAACGCTGTTTCTCTGCATTGCAAAGACGCCTTTGTCAAACGGAGTGCGGTTTACAACCTTAATCACGTAGTATCCTCTCATGCCTTTTACCGGCTCGGTGATCTTTCCAACTTCAGCACTTAATGCCTTGTCGATAAAAGGAAAATCTCTGCCGATGCCTGGAACAGGCTGTGCAGGTGTAAATGTACCGGTTGTATCAAACCTGGCTTCCTTGTAAGAAGCTGCAGCTGCATTGAGTGAAGAACCCATAGCCTGCTGTTGGATCTTTTCGGCAATCTGCTTTGCTTTTTCGAATTTCTTTTCTCTTAATGCCAGCGGTCTGATCTGGGCTTTTACCTCGTCAAACTTCTTGACGCCAGGCTTTACGACCTCTGCAATCTTGGCAACTACGTATCCGTTCTGTGCCTTGAATACGTCACTGACGTCATTCAGATCGTTGTCAAAGGCAAAGTCAACGAGACTCTTGTTTGAGCCTACGCCCGGAACATAATTAGCATCTTTATTAAATAAAGGTGTTTCCAGAACTTTGTAGTTCATTGTTTTGGCTTCCTGCTCAAAACTGCTCTTCTTTGCAACATAAACGAAGTCATTTGCTGCGTTGTAAGCATTGTCGGTAGTGGAAGCAGAAGCTTTGATCTTATTTACAAGCTTTTCAACTACAAACTTTCCTGAAGTTTTTCCTGTAACCTTAATTATGTGGTAACCGAAGTTTGACTTGATTGGCTTCTGAACTACTCCAATAGGAGCATTTAAGCTAGCATCTTCAAATTCCTTTACCATCTGTCCCTTTGCAAACCATCCGAGGTCTCCGCCCTTTCTTGCACTTGCAACGTCATCCGACTTTTCCTTTGCAAGCTTTGCAAAATCGGCACCCGACTGCAGCTGGTTGTATATGGCCATGGCTTCAGCCTGAGCCTTTGCTTCATCACCCTTGAAGGGGATAAGAATGTGTGAGGCCCTGACATAGGTTTCATTTGATGGCACCTTGCTGCGCAGCTTGTAGGCTACATATCCTTCATAGGAGGTAAAAGGACCTATGATGCTGCCGGGGGCTGCATTAACCAGAGCGTCAACCGCATTTTCAGATACCTGATTTGGTTTCACTGTATCTACTGAATACGGGGCTTCAGAATAGATCTGAATGTATGACTTGAAGCTGGCCGTGTCACTCTTTGCCTTTTCAATTACTGCTGCCAGGTTGTTTTTAATTGATGCAGAATCTTCTTTCGAAGCTGACTTCGAGAACAATATATATTTCAGTTTTCTCTGGTCTTCTACCTTAAACTTATCCTGATTATCCTGGTAGTATTTCTGCAGATCGTTGTCATTGACAGAAACCGAGGCATCAGGGATATTGCTGGCATCTACCAATACGTAGTCTGCTTTAATTTTGGTATTCTGGTCAATAAATTTACGTTTAATTTCGCCATCGCTTACAGTAATGGAAGCAAACAGATAATTCTGCAGTTTTTCCTGCTGTCTCATCTGCCTTATGCTTTCTTCAAGACCAACAAGCACTTCCTTCTTCTGCTGCAAGAGTGTTGTCTCATAGAGCTGACGATTGAATCTGCCGGTTGAATCTGTAAACTGCCTTCTGAGAGCTTCAGGAGGATTTGGACCAAACAATACGTCGTTGATTTCCTGGTCAGATACCTTTATGCCCAGTTTAGCGTACTGTTCTTCGATCAGTTTCTGAGTTACAATAGCATCCCATACCTGGTCGTTAAAAGCATCCATATTTTCTTCGTCAATATCTCTGCCTGTTTGCTCTTTTTGCCTTTGTCTGGCTTGATCTAAAAAGGTATTGAACTGCTGGTACGTAATATCTTCGCCATTTACAGAACCTACGTTATTTCTTCTCTGACCGAATATCTCGATAACTCTGGAATCAGAAAGAACCATAAAAAGGACAAAAATACCGCCAATTGTTATAATAAATGCCGGAGCAAGACTCCTCATTTTGGCCATCATAGCCATATTTTACCCTGCCTCCTATAAAAATTAGGATTTTAAACTTTAAGAATTGCAAATTTAGCCACACTTATTATCAAAAGCAATTACTTTTATTTTGGAATTTGTGTATTTTTAATGCCTGATAACATAGAAACAGAAAAATGAAAAATAATCCGAAGAAATTCAACATCATCAGGGCTGCACAAAAACGATTTGCCCGTCATGGGCTTGCAAAGACTACCATTGAGGAAATTGCACGCGACCTGAGAATCGGAAAAGCCAGCATTTATCATTATTATGCCTCAAAAGAGGATATTTTCTATGACGTCCTGAGCCTTGAAACTGATAAATTCATTGGGGAAATAAGAGATATATTTAACAATAATGAGATTCCGGAGGCGGAAAAAAGACTGGTCAATTATCTGGAACTCAAGTCCAGGATCTCAGAAAAGTATCCCTTATTATATGAACTGCTCAGAATATCGTTCCGGGAATTTACCCCCGAAAAGGACGCCGGATATCTGAAAACACTCCTGGAAAAGGAGGAGGAATCAGTTCGTGAGTTCCTGAAGGGACATTTCGGCAAAAGACAGCCCGATGCTGCCCTTCCCTACTTTATTGTAAGGCATTCCTGGGGACTCATCTTTACGGAATACTTCAGCAGAATACTGGAAAGGGACCAGCAGCCTCAGGCGCCTGAGGCCGGCCTTTGGGAAGCAGTTTTCAGGCAATTACTCGTCTAGGTGTTTATCATCATCCTCATCTTCTATATCCACGCGTGAGAGTATCCCCTCGTATCTGTGCTTTATCATCTGTGCTTCTACGATAAAATATACGTTTTCAGCAATATTTGTGGCATGATCACCCAGCCTCTCCAGCTCATGCAATATGGTATAAAGCTTTACAGCTGGTTCAATACAACTGCTGTTCTGTTTCATTACCTCGACGAGCGCCCTGCTGTTATCACGCACCAGCGTATCCAGGACGTCATCGGTCTGTATCACCTTCTGCGCCATCTGCGCGCTGCTTTCAATGAATGAATCAATTGCCAGGCGCACCATTTCCCTTGCAACACCGTATATCCTGGAAAAGGGAAGCTCCTTGTAAAAAGGGGGCTTTTCCTTCAGCCCTTCGGCATTCTGGGCTATATTTACCGCCAGGTCACCCATCCTTTCAAGGTTCGTATTAATAGTAAGCGCACTCATAATCAGCCTCAGATCCATCGCCACAGGCTGATTTAAGGCGAAAAGCTTCATGCATATTTTGTCAATCTTCAGGTCGTATTTATCCACCTTTACGTCCCTTTCAACCACCAGGTTTGAAAGTTCCAGGTTCCCCTCCTCGATAGAACGGATAGCAAACTCTACCTGTTCATCCACCAGGCTGCCCATTTTTATTAAACGGGTCTTCAGTTTTTCGATCTGCTGATCAAAATGTCTTTCCATGTTTATTCCCTCGCTTTGTTAATTCTTGGTTCACAGTCAGGAAAAGTGCTGAGTGCCTGGTCCTGAGTTAAACAACCAAACACTAATCAATATAATTATCTTCCTTTGTAAAGGTAAGTCCTCAGGCGGAGCCTGAATTTACCCAAATCTGCCAGTAACATAATCCTCAGTCTTCTTGATGGCCGGCTTGGTAAACATCTTTGTCGTTTTATCATACTCTATCAGCTCGCCTATGTAGAAAAATGCTGTATAATCGCTTACCCTGGCTGCCTGCTGCATGTTATGTGTAACTATTACTATGGTATAATTACTCTTTAATTCGTAAATAAGTTCCTCAATCTTGCCGGTTGAAATGGGATCCAGTGCGCTGGCCGGTTCATCCATCAGTATTATTTCCGGTTCCACCGCCAGTGCACGGGCAATACAAAGCCTCTGCTGCTGGCCGCCCGAAAGGCTGAGCGCATTTTCATTTAACCTGTCTTTTACCTCCTCCCAAATGGCAGCCTGCTTGCAGGTCTTTTCCACAATATCGTTCAATTGCTCCTTGTTCCTGATCCCGTTCAGCTTGGGACCGAATACGAGGTTTTCATAGATGGATTTAGGGAAGAGGTTGGATTTCTGAAAGACCATCCCCACGCGCTTGCGCAGGTTGACCACGTCCAGGTTCCTGTCATAAATATCCACCCCGTCAATTATTACTTCACCCGTAATCCTCACCCCGTCAATAAGGTCGTTCATCCTGTTCAGTGTCCTCAGGAAGGTGGATTTACCGCAGCCCGAGGGTCCGATAAATGCAGTGACCCTGTTGGCATAAATGTCAAGCGAGATGTCCTTCAGTGCCTGCTTGGTACCATAGAAAAGGTCCAGTTTTTTTGTCTGTATTTTTGTTTCTTTCAATTTCATAGCTATTAGAGTTTCCCCAGCATTTTTCTAAAACGGTATCTGAAAATGATAGCCGTCAGATTTAATAAAACGGTTAAGCCGATCAATACAAGTGTTGTTCCATACTGTATCGGCTTTGTTAATGTCGGGTTTGCCGACTGTGTTGCCAGTATGAAAATATGATAAGCCAGATACATAAACTGTGCGGCCGGATTAATCATCGGTATATAGAAAATCCCCAGATTGAGATACGTGACCGGCAGATCGGGAAGGAAAAAGGCACAGCCTAAAAACAGTATTGGCGCCGTTTCTCCTGCTCCGCGGCTTATTGCAAGTATAGTCCCTGTCAGTATTCCGGGTCTGGCCTGAGGCAGCACCACGTTTCTTATTGTCTGCCACCTGGTGGCTCCCAGTCCGTATGCCGCCTCGCGGTGACTCCTCGGAACAGAGTTTAAGGCCTCCAGCGTCGAAACAATTACTATTGGCAATACCAGCACGGCCAGTGTGGCAGAAGCCCAGAGCAGTGCCGGCTGCCCGAACAAGAGTCCCGTCTTCAGCACCTGATCCATACCCTTGCCCACAAACAATATGAAAAATCCCAGGCCGAAAAGCCCGAATACTATGGATGGAACTCCCGCCAGGTTATTGACCGAAGCCCGGATGATCCTCGTAAGTATACTATCGCTTGAATATTCGTTAAGGAATATGGCGGAAAATACTCCAACCGGGACCGCAATTACTACCATGAGAGCCGTAACGACTAGTGTTCCGAATATTGCAGGACCAATGCCGCCTTCAGTCATATTGTTCCTGGGAGAAGAGAACAGGAAATCGAAACTTATGACTCCCACTCCTTCAATTATTATTTTCCCCAGAATTATGAACAGTAAAAGCAGCAGGGAAATGAAAAGGATCTTTATTATTCCCAGTGAAATAAAGCCTGGTATGTCGAGCGTCTTTTTCCCAAACACGGCATCGGGTTTATTCACAGGTTGTATTGAATTGTCTTCCATCAGAATTTTATTTTTTTCCTCATTCTGTTTATTATTATTTCTGCTACCAGGTTCAGTATAAACGTTATAGTAAAAAGGATAATGCCTATAAAGAACAGGGCGAAGTAGTGGTCCGACTGGTGGGGCACCTCTCCCATCTCGGCTGCAATGGTTGCCGTCATCGTCCTTACACTCCTGAATATGTCAAACAGGAAATTTGCCGCATTTCCGCTTGCCATCAGTACAATCATAGTTTCACCTATTGCCCTTCCGAAGCCTAGTATTATACTGGCAGATACGCCGCTTATGGCCGCAGGCAGTATTACCCTGCGGATGGTCTGCCATTTTGTAGCACCAAGTCCGAAGGAGGCCATCCTGAGCTCGTTAGGTATTGAACGCAGTGCATCTTCGGTCATCGAGGCGATTACAGGAATTATAACCAGCGAAAGTCCGGCTGAAGCCAGAAGCGCATTCAGCCTGTTGGCCGGATGAAACAGATCGTTAAAGAATGTGGCTCCGACTACGAGCATAAAAAATCCCAGCACAACCGTAGGAATTCCGGCAAACAGTTCTATTGCCGGTTTCAGTATCTCTTTTGCCCTGCCCTTTGCTATTTCCGAAAGGAAAATACCTGCTGCAACTCCCAGTATGGTGGATATTATTGTGGCAGGAATTGCAGTAATCAGCGTTCCCAGTATCAGCGGCACCAGAGAATACCTGGGTGAATCTGAGGTCGGGTACCACTCGAATATCTTTTTAACACTACCGTCCGGCTGCACTGTGGTTTTGTATATAAAATCCGAAATGTTGATGTGTTCAAAAGCCCTGATGCCTTCCTTGAACAAAAACACAAATATAAGTATTATAAAGACTACGGCTGTCAGGCCGTTTAAGGCAAAGAAATACTTGATCAGGCTTTCTTTTATTCTTGTACGCTTTGATATCTTTTTTGCAAAAGGTGATTCATAGACCCTTTCTTCAGCAGGGATATTTAATGTCTCTTCAATTCCATTCATTTAACTTTCAGCCGCTTAACTTGAAAATTGTGCAAATTATTTTTGCTTATCATAAAACCATGAGTTACTTATTCTGAGGCAGCGGTATGTATTCCATCTGCTCTACAATCTTCTGTCCCCTTGCTGAAACTATATAGTCAATAAATCCCTTAACCGCTCCTGCGGGTTCCCCGTTTGTATAGCAGTAAAGGTATCTTGAAATAGGATATGTGCTGTTCCAGATCGCCTCATAATTGACTTTCCCGTTCTCAGAAGGTGAAACTGCGGGGGAGGATGCATCCTTTTTAATGTGAAGTATCT
>JBLMZM010000191.1:0-4098 GCA_050258815.1 Ignavibacteriales bacterium | reverse complement strand
CAAGTATTATACTTATCCGGGTATCCACCTTTAGGCCAGCGTGAGTCCGTAGTTTGATAGTTATCATCCGGGAATTCAGCAAAAATAAACAATACATTTACGGCTCCCTGCGATGGAAGTATAACTCCTCCGGTTTGAGTAGGACTTGATGTAATTGTACTTACAGCATGATAATAGTTATACTGGTCTAAGGTAAGCGGCTGACTGCTTACTTGGTTAAGTGATTGGCTTCCTACTTGTGAAAAGCTATGGGAACTAATTGTAAGAAGAAATAAGACAATAACAAATATCCATATTTTCATTTCTACTCCGTTATTTGAGGTACAACATTTTTTTAGTTATTGAAGATTTTCCAACTGTCAATTTGTAGAAATAAAGTCCTGAAGAAATGTCTCCGGCATTAAATGTAACAGAGTGCTTCCCCTGTGTCATAAAGCCATTTACAAGAGTTCTTACTTCACGCCCGAACATGTCATAAACTTTCAGTTCGGTATCGGATGAGACTGGGAGGTTAAAGCTGATGACCGTACTTGGGTTAAATGGATTGGGATAATTCTGTTCAAGAACAAAGTTATCCGGGACAGTTTTCCCTTTGTCCTCTTTTACAGAAGTCGGTAGATAGCCCAACGTATCGCCGTTTATAACGCAGCCGATCAAAGTCTTGTATTCGACTTCTATTCCTTCCCAAACAAGGCCAAACCCTTTTGCGATTATCTCATCCCTTTCCCATGTCCTGAAATCAAGTAATGTATCACCGTTTTCTACCCTGAAGTAGAAATACCTTATTGCATATGCAGTGGTATACTTTCCAAATATATTTGCATCATATGTTTTGGTTATGAATGCGATTTTAGGCGTGTTTCCTATTGTGTCTTTACCTGGCTTTACCGTCCATCTATCCGTATTTCCTGTGATTGGAAATCTATAAACCAGTTCCTTTCGTCTTGTCGGAGATAAGAAAATACTGTCCTGGTTTGGAGATACCATAAAGTCCCATCTGTCAAACCAGGTACTATCATTATTAAAACGCAGGAATCTATTGCCTCGCTGGTCAGTCGAGTCCTGAGTTATCTTCTCCACCTCAATTCTTCCATCATCATATTGGTAAACCCAGGTATTTCCCAGCTTACTTGGGAAGTAAGTTGTATCATTCACCTGAGCATATGCATTTAAGCTAAGAACTGTTAATATTAAGTAAAATGCTAGTTTCTTCATGTTTTATTCCTTTTTTTAGTTATTGCACTGAGAAAGGATCTGTTTATATAAAGCCCGTAGGATAAATTTTAGAAAGAAATAATGATTCAAGAGTAGTTAAATTGAAAAATAAATTTTCAATTCCGAAATCAAAATGAGACAACAATCCTATAACTTTATAAGTATTTGTAAAATTTGATTTTGGTATAGGAGTTATAACCATTATTACTTTTCTAAATGACTTAATGAAAACTTCCACAAAAGTATTTATAGTTTGTTACCATCACTGTCCGAGATCAACAGAACCCGCCAGAGAAAGGATATTTATAAACGAATCCTCTGGATTCCTATTAGCTTTGCTCACTGACAAAATATCTATGGGAAAACAGTTTTATTTTCTAAAATGAGTAAGTAATTCTCTTCGTATGTAACGATAAGATGGTCCCAAACTCGGGAAATTTTCAAAAAATCATTTATTACTGGAGGGTCAACCATATATGTCGCGATGCCGGGTTTTAACGCTTATCAATTCTATGAGACACCAATAATAATCCCAATACATCTCCAGAATGAACGACAAAAAATAGCATTTTTTTCACTGAACCGAAGTAGTACTGATACTATATTTTCAATTTGAGTTCAGACATTCTTCTAACTTCTTTTATTTCAATTATTTGCAAAATGATTTTTTTACAAAAAAAAATTTTCTTTGTCATTTTCATGGCAAAACAGGGGGTATTAATACCCCCTCGTAGTATTAGTACTACGCCGGGATGTTGTTATGGCAGGAGAGTAAAAGCCAGGCAGAAGCCCCATTGAAGGAGCTTCCGCCATAGCCGCTTTTGCTTTTGAGGGGGATTACTTTAACAGGAGTAATCGAATGAATTGATATAAGTAAAAATTCTTTACCGCAGAAGCAGCATTTTCTTAGTTTCAGAATAGTTTCCAGTTCTTAGCTGATATACATACATCCCACTGGGGAGGTTTGAGCCGTCAAACTCTACCTTATACTCACCTGCACTCTGCTCTTTACTGACAAGTGTTATTACTTCACGTCCCAGTATGTCAAATACTTTCAGGTCAACAAATGACCTTTTTGCGATTGAATAGCTTATGATTGTTGCCGGGTTAAAGGGATTTGGGAAATTCTGGCTTAACCTGAATTTGGAAATCACCTGATTATCATTTACATCCATAAGGTTTATCTTACACGGGGAAACTGCCCACCATATATCCGATTTATTATTTTCAATATGCTCCCATACAATACAGGCTTCTGCATTGTCAACGGAAGAATATGTATATGGTGAATGGTTAAAATATGCCGCCTTTGGCTTAATATCATCGCCCGGTGAATTTGAAAAATTGATGAGTGTGTCTAGTCTGTAATCCGGTATATAATGGTATTCTACAAATATTTCCTTGTTCCCTTGAATAGAATCGGTATCAAATGCCAGAAAAAAGGGAAATGAGTTATTCCCGGAGTTGCCGGTGATGATGGGGTAGTCGAATATAGTGGGATGCTCAAAATTACAGGAAACGTTCACTGGCTTTTTGGGGTAAAATCCGGTGATTACTAATTTCCATACGGAATTTTCTTTCGTCTGGTAAATATACTCCCCAAATGGAGCCCATGAAGGATTGATGTTGTCTGTGCCCTCGGATACTTTTGTAATTTCCCAATACGGTTTCTGTTCCCTTATCTGACCGACATATCTGGCACGATAGATTTGCCTTTGGCCAATTTCACCTTTTTCATACAAGATCGTAGCATCCAGCATTTCATAATATGGATATATTACAGGATTTGCACAATTAATGCTGTCAACTACAGTTATTTCTGAAGATGTTGTTTTGTAAAGAAGTTTCCCGTCTTCTATCCAGACAAGGGCATGATTGCTTAATGAAGGACTAATGCTGTTTTTAAGTGTGTCTGTCAGAACAGACGCTTCATTAAAACTTTTGTTCTTAAAGTTCCTGCTGTAAAGAACGCTGCGGGCATTTTTATAAGACTGCCAGACAACATTTACAGAAGAATCCTCACGATTATAAGAAATTACGGGAGACGTATTAGGCATTGTATCGGACCAGACAGTATATATGCTGTCTTCAAGGGGATCGATCTGCTTTAAGTAAATCGTGTATTTTGAACCTAATCGGTTTTCCCAGCAGATAAAAGAGTTGTGTGACTGACGAGTTATTATCGGCGAAGCAATGCTGAAGTTCCTGTTATCTCCCGGGATTGTAACAAGAGGGCTCGTCTTAAAATCCTGTGAGAAAACCTTTACTGAAAGAAGCACGGTAATTAACAATAAATGAGCCGGTAAACGTAAAAATCTCATATTTGTTATCCTTTTATTTAAAATTTAATTTGAATGATTCCTGTGCCTGATAAAAATTCCGTACATGAGAACTTAATCCAATATCATATAAACCTAAAGATTTCAGCACTTAAAAGAAGGGGCTGTCCCATAACTCAAATGAGACAGCCTTTCCGATAATGTCATTTCAGAAGAAGCATCTTACCGCTCTTAATAAAATTATCAGAACGGATCTCATAAATATACATCCCGCTTGGAAGAGACGAGGCTTCAAACCGGACCTTGTAACTTCCTGCAGACTGCTCCTTATTTACAAGAGTCTGAACTACACGCCCAAGCATGTCGTAAACTTTTAATTTAACAAAAGAAGCTTTGGGAATTGAATAACTAATGGTTGTTGCCGGGTTAAATGGGTTTGGGTAATTCTGGCTGAGTTTGTAGGTGTTTACCAATGCCTGATTATCTTCAACTGCAAGCAGATGGGATAAATCGTATTTCCACAGACCATTGCTGGATGCAAGGAACAGCCAGTTGTCTTTTACCGCAAGTGCATGAGGCAATAGAATTGTTGCTTCGGGCAGCC
>JBLMZM010000190.1:0-3736 GCA_050258815.1 Ignavibacteriales bacterium | reverse complement strand
ATTCATCTCGTATTGGAGTAACCTCTTTTTTCCTATCCACCTGCCTAAAAGACTGGGATTACTGATAAGGATTAGATCCATATTATCCCCATTCTTATCTATTCCGGGCTGAAGCCCGGGGTAGATATGATTAGTTGAATTAGTTGATGATGATAGGGGAACCCTTCTTTTCCACCAGCCTAAAGGCCGGGGCTATTGATAAGGGTTAGATCCATATTCTGCACGCACAAAGGTGATCCGGGCTGAAGCCCGGGGATAGAAAAGATAAAGATGTGGTAAAAGATAAAGAGAATATCGGGAGTCCTCCCTTGTTCCCGGCCTGGATGGCTGGGGTTATTGATAAGATTGCGATCCATATTTATATTTGTGCCAGCCCGGCATTCGCCGGGTTAATATGTGCCCCATGCGTAATTTAGCCCGTCCGCCATCCGGCGTGCGCCCACAAAACATCAATGATTTTTTATCGATTGTGTTAATTGGATCAATTGTGATTATTTATCGATTGTGTATATGATAATTGTGATTTGAAACCGGCACAATTCAGGGTATTTGGGGTGGATGCCCGTTCATATGTGTGCCTATTCGTATTTGTAATTGCCCGCAACCGATGCTTCCCCATACACCGGGGGATAATAATAATGCTTTTGTGGGGGTGCGCATCCATCCCCCGCACATGGTAATACAACCATCAAAAACATTGAAATTGCACGGGCGTGCTGTGTGCCCATGACAGCAATTGCAGACAAAGAGAAAAAAATTTTAAAATATTTTCCGAAAATGCCCTTTTTGATGATATATATATTATATATAAATCTAAGGTTATTCCTATGCGGAAGAATTTCGGAGGATGGGTATTAAATCTGGTTATGTTAGGTTCCATCGCCATTGCGGTTTATTTTCTGCTTTTCTACCTGATTTAAGGCTGCAGGTCTCTATTTTTATTAATTCTTGCGTTAATTAAATTTACCGCAGGGATTTTTTACTGTCTGTCCCTGCGCCACAAGCGCAAGGCCATTTTTATTAATTTAATCCCAGGCCAGTATAATTCCCGGCTTTAACGCTTTCAAAGGCAGCCATTTCGGGCCTCAATCGTTATCTGTCATCCAATGCCGGAATGGCAAAAATGGGATACTACTTAAGCTGGCAAGATTTATCTCAAAATATCCGGATACCTGAATTCTGGCTGTGCACCAGCCGGATTTAAATTTTAACAGTTCTCATCAGCAGGCCCACAATTTCACTTTTATCATAGGGTTTTGCCAGGTAATGGCTGAACCCCATATCCAGCAGCTTTTTCTTGTCGCCGGGCATTGCATAGCCGGTTACGGCAATGATGGGTTTCTCCTCATATCCTTCTATTTCCCTGATCTTCTGCATCACCTCGATGCCGTTCAGTCCTTTGCCCAGGTTAATATCCATAAGTACCGCAGAGTAAGATTTGGATCCGGCCATTTCCAGGGCAGCAGCGCCATCCCTAGCATGATCCAGGTTGAACAGGCCCTTGAGATGCAGCTCTGTTACCTTGACGTTCAGAATATTGTCCTCAACGAACAGTATGTCGGGAAGTGGTCCGCAGCAGCTGCGGGCAGATTTCACATCCCCGATCTCTTTCAGGTTAATTCCTGAGGGTGTTATATTAATAACCGTGTCGAAAATCCGTGCTCCCGGCAGCTTAATGGTGAAGGATGACCCCTCATGTATTTTGCTCTCCACTTCAATTGTACCATCCAGCAGATCCACAACCTTCTGCGCAATTGCAAGTCCCAGTCCGCTTCCCTCATAATTCCTGCTGTAACCCTCGCTGCTCTGGCGGAATTCATTAAAGATGAACTCCTTATGGGATTCCGGGATTCCGATGCCGGTATCGGTTATTCTTATTACTCCCAGCAGTGTGCCATCCAGCTGTTCGCCTGATACTTCGATGGTTACTGACCCGCTGTGCGTGAACTTCAGGGCATTATCCATGATTTTATTAATTCCCTGTTTGAGCAGATTGCGGTCGGTGTTCATAAGAATATTCCCCCTGATGACCTGCTTCAGCATGAGTCCACTCTCCTCTGCCGTTTTTCTCCACTCCTGTGCTATATCTGAGGTTAATTCTGACAGGCTGAACTGATCCGGATGCACGTCAGATTTTGAACCGGACAGCTCAGAGTATTCGAGTATTGAGTTCAGAGTCGAAAGCAGTCTTTTACCTGATTTGTAAATATGTTCAGCCATTTCCGCAAATACCGGATCAGCAACTTCTTTTCTCAATATATCCGCAAACCCGAGGATGCCATTCATTGGGGTCCTGAATTCGTGACTTATATTGGCCAGAAGCGATGTTTTCATTATGTCGAATTCTTCATTGCTGCTTACCCTTCTTTTTGCATCATTTTCACGGCTGTTTTCCATTTTTACCCTCTGACTGTTAACTGATAATATTTCCTTCGGTTTTCAGGTATTCCGCATTCTGCAGTGTAAACATAAACTCCGTTCCGCTGCCCTGAATGCTGTTTACCTGTATGGTTCCCCTGTTCTTTTCCACGAGTTCCCTGCACAGAATTAACCCAAGACCGGATCCCTCTTCCCCCTCGGTTCCCCTGCTCGAATATCCCGAATCTATCTTGAATATTTTCTTCATATCCTCGAAATTTATCCCTATGCCTGAATCCCTTACACTGATCTCTATCATTGCACCGGCCTCCCGGGCATATAATTTTACTTCTCCGCCCGGATTAGTAAACTTAACTGCATTCGACAACAGGTTCCTGAGGATGGTCATCACCATATTGATATCAGCAAAAACCCTTGTATCACGACCGACCTCATAAAATATTTTTATGTCTTTCTGGTCTGCATTGGGTTTTATAAGTTCTGTTACCTGCTGTGCAATCTCGTACAGGGGAACCTCAACCGGCTTAAATTCAACTTTTCCCATCTGGATCCTGGACCATTCCAGCAGGTTGTTCAATAGCCCGTAAATCCTTTTAGCCGTCTGATGAACAACCAGCAGCAGCTCATTCAGCTCGTTTTTGTCTATCAGATCCAGACTGTAGGCCAGGTACTCGGAAATACCCAGGAAGCCAGCAAAAGGACTTCTCAGGTCGTGCGCAAGTATGGAAAAGAACTTATCCTTGCTGGCATTCAGGCGTTTAAGCTCATTCTCTGATAACCTTAATTGCTCATTAGCACTCAGCAGTTCTGTTGTGGTTTTTTCGAGCTGCTGTTTGCTTCTTTCAAGTTCATCAGCGTATCTCTTTCGCGCCTTTTCAGCGTCTTTTCTCACTGAAATATCGACTATGCGCACGTGTTTATAAACCTCATCCTGCAATCTAAATGAGGTTATGGATACAGCCCCCCAGAACGTCCTGCCTTTTTTGGTCACATACTCTATTTCACCTGTCCATACTTTGTTTTCCATTATAGTACTGTTTATCCCATTAATCTCATCAGGACCTAATGGCGCCTTATGAAAATCCGGCCCCACCTTCCCGAACAATTCCTCCTGGTTTTCTACCTCGAACAGTTCGATAGCCCTCCTGTTACACCTTTCAATGCGGTTAGTCATTGTATTCGTAATGAAAAGCGCATCGGATGTTTCATTAAAGATGGTCCACAGCAATCTCTCGCTCTCTTCTAACTTCCTTTGTGCCTCTTGCTTCTTTTTTATGTCCGATATTATCCTGAAATAGAGTATCCCGATCAGGAGCATAAAAAATGAAATCAGGCCGATCAGCCTTATATTAGTGTT
>JBLMZM010000189.1:0-3989 GCA_050258815.1 Ignavibacteriales bacterium | reverse complement strand
AGTCCCGTTTACTCTTGTGGCACTGGTTTTCCACTCGTAATGCATCCCCGTGCTGTTAAGCCCTGCAAGTCGGTAGAGTATTCCGGGAAGGGATCCCGTGAATTCTTCAGAGTTATCCTGGAAAGCAACTGCAACTCTATCTGATATTTCCTGGTTACAATCAAATGCAACTACAGGATTGGCATTGTAGCTATAGGGGTATGACTGCCAGACCTGAAGTATGTCCTGCGGAGAGTCAACGTCAACATTATAGACCATAAGCTCAATTAAATATGAATCGGGAGGAAAGCCGTTTTCAAGCCTTTTCTGATAGGTGATGAATATTCTTGAATCCGAGTCATAGGCCTCAATTGAAGGAAGTTTTGCATCATCACTGACCAGGGGCCTGCCTCCGTTCATTATTCTCCACGTTGTCCCGTTATCCGTGCTCTTTTCATACCACACCTTCCCCATGCTTTCATAGACCAGGTGCAGGCTGCCATTAGGGGTGCATGCTAGCTTTCTCTGGCTCGAATTGGAGAAGGCTGTTGAGGAATTTGAAAGCATGCTTGCTTTTATGTTAGCTGTAACGGTTGCTCCCTCGCTTTTGAATATTACAGGAGTTGATGCTGAGTTAGGACTTACAATTGTTGCACTTCCTAAAGGCGAGGCTGACCAATTGATAAAATAAATCTGATGATTTATGCCATTAATATTAACCGATTGATTTGAGGAAGTTGAAGGGAAACTTACAGAATAGTAGGGATTAGAGCCCGTACTAGGATCCTGATTTAAGAATACACCTCCGTAAGTGCCAGAACTGTTCTTCTGTATAAGCAACGGAGAATTATAACTCTTAAACTCATCCGACTGGTACCAGTTGTTCTGCCCATCCGAATAGTAATACCATGGGTCCCTGAGGCTGACTGTTGTTCCTGTAATTCCCTCTGATGTGGTGGCTTGTATTGTTGCTGAATTTGTCCTGTCAAATTTCGAACTTAATTTAAGAGGAAGATCTCCCGATTGTTGAGGCACAAAAGTGTATGTCAATGAATTTTGATTTTTATTATACGGGTCGATCCAATAGTTATGCTTTTCAGTATTTTCTGTGCTGTTCCAGTTTGCTAAAAAAGGAAGTTCATTTGTCCTTGCTGTAAAATTAAGCATCGGATCCAGCCCAAGCACTGAACCAGAAGTAATACTGCTTGAAGTGCCGGCAATATTATCCTTTACGTTCAGCATTCCGGAGGTTTCGGTGCCTTCTATGTTGTTGACAAATTGGTAATTCTGCGGAATCGAAGTAAAATTTAATGTTAAGTCAATTGAAGGATTATTAGACCCATAATAAGACTCATTCATTGTAGCATCATAAGGATATATGATCCAATATGGTGCCGGGGCTGTCTTTTCATCACTCTTAAAAGCAAGTGTAATGTAATTATTGCCCGAAGTTATAGCTGCTTGTATGGCGTCAAATAAAGGTCCGCTGGTAATTGTTTTATTAAAATCCAAAACTCCGTTGATATTATTAATTACATCTGAATAGACCTTCCTATTCCCATTATAAAATATTTGACTATAGTAATAATTCCAATCGCTGATGCTTGCATCCCAATTGGTTTCTACTTTATGAATGCTGAATGGAAATGTTGGCCGCTCAATAGCTTTTTGATCCGCGGCTTTAAATTTCAGGTTGATTGAAGTTAGCCTGGAAAATTTCGTAATACTGCTGCTGTTCCACTGCCAATTAACAAAGCAGATATATTCTACTGGTATTTGTTGACCGACATAATGCACGTTCCAGTTTTCTGGAGTATTGCCCTGTGAAGTGCCGAAATGGGTTTCACGGATAGGGCCATAAGTATAACTATTCTGTCCATAGAAAGTTGAATGTAAAAGCAAAAAGGTGAAAAATAAGAAAGCACAGTTCCCAATAAAGTTTTTCATTTTACCATCCTTTTGTAAGTGCTTATGGTTTTGTCGTTTATTATATTGGAAATGGCAAAAAAATAGGGATTCAGCTTATCCAGGCTGAGTAATAATGCACAGAGAAACATTACCTTATAATCTTGCCATTTTGCCACGGTGCTGCAACACCGTGGCCTTCTTGTTTAGATTCCAGTATCCTCCAGATTTAATTCTTTAATGTTAATTTCCTCTTTTAAGAATCATTAATGCACCATTTGAGTTTGTCCAACCAGCAACAGAAATAGTGTTTCCCTTCATATCAACAGAAACCCAGTTATACTCACTGTTGTAGTTGTAAGGCATTCCAAGCTGCTTCCAGCTTTTCCCGTTGTAATGCCTTATCGTGTTGCCGCCTCCGGTAAGAACAATGTCGTTGTCACCGTTACCTCTCATATCGAGCAGGTACCCCCAGTAGTACCCGTTCCCGTTCATCCCGGTTTCATTTCCTGCAAGTGTCTTTACGTAATCTATTTTCCCATCCTTGTATGCATATAAAAGGCTTCCCCCGAAGTATACAGTATCCGAAGGACTAACCCAGAGAAGGCCGGCCAATCCAATAAAATATGGATTAAAGAGCTGATCTGGCCCAACGGAAGGCTTGCCTTCAGCAATTACATTAAATCCATTTACATCTCCTTTAAGCAGAATTCCCTTGTAACCTAAAACATCACCTCCTGTGACATAGACATTCTTACCGTCTCTCGAATATACATCAAGTAGGTCCAGGGTAGTCCCGCTTTCAATCTTCTTCCAGCTCTTTCCGTCATAATGGGCAATTCCGCCCTGAGGACCTACCGCATAAATATCGGTCAGGCTACTGGCCCATATCCTTTGGATATTTACCGGAATAAATTCAGTCTTTATCTGTTTTTCATTTTTTATGAAGGTGACCTGATTGCCATGACTTACGATTACTAGTCCGCCGTCTAGCACACAGGCTGCTTTGGCCGGATAAGAAAATGTGGAAGACAGCCCCGGGAAATCATAAAACTGGAACTGAAAAGGCTTCCATTCAATTCCATTCCAGTGCATAGCATTGATCCACAGGACATCGGTTTTTCCTGTTGTATCCTTAAGCTTTATGTCCCCTACAGCCCATATGTCATTTTCATTTATAATTGCCACATCAGAAAACAAACTCGTGTAACCTGTTCCGTACACGTCTCCAAACTCCCACTTCTGCCACGAGAAATTGTGGCTTGTAGTGTCCGGCCCAATATCCCTCTTTGGCTCTACAGGGCTTCTGCAGCTCTGAAAATAAGTGAATGTGAGGCTTAGAAGTATGGCTATGAATATTGAGGTATTATTTACTTTCATTTATATTTCTGCATTATATTAAAAAGAATAGCTTCATTTTCAAATGGTGCATAATTTAACACAAGAACGTTTTCCGGTCAATTGGTATAAACACCTATTTTTCAAGGCCCCGTTTTGGCATAATTACACACAGAATTATATATATGGTTACATGATGCGTTTTTGGAAAATTTTTTGAAAAAATGAAACATTTTTATGGAAACAGGATTTTATTTTGGATAAATAAACTTTCAGCAAGTAATGACATTAAAAATCGGCATCTCTAACCTTAGACACTATTATTTTTTGTATTCTACTATTCGTTTTGCAAAAATTTATTTTAAGCTCTGTTCCTTCTAAGTTTCTTGAATCTATTTTTTGAAACAAATTTATTTACATGACTTTTTAAGAAAGATACCTTTTCGACGATTCATTTTTGTTCCTTGTTTTGTTGGAGGATTGAGTATTTTCGTCTATCTTCTGCCAATGGCAATAAAACCTTCTTGGTTACGGGTATAACCCACGGCAACAGCAAGATTATTCTTTAACTTTACTGCGCCATAAACTACACTAGAAAGCTTTATCTCATTATAATCTGTCTTCCAGCTTTTTCCGTTAAAATGAAGTATATTACCATAGGATGTGGTAACAAGTATATCATTCCTGTCCGGGCCATAAACGTCTGTTACGCTGTAATCTGTAAGACCAGCTATTTCTGTCCATACAGGGTCATTTAACCTGTGCTT
>JBLMZM010000188.1:0-4897 GCA_050258815.1 Ignavibacteriales bacterium | reverse complement strand
ATGTGTTTAAGCTTGCCAAGAAAAACAAAATGATACCGTTTTATGTCAGACTCACTGAATTTTCATTCTATATTAAAATATTAAAAACTATGCAACAGGCATGGAGGATGTACAAAATAAGGACATTCCCGGGAGAGATAACATTGTTCCGCTCAGAGGAGAATTCAGCAAATAACGCTCAATCACTGGATATGGGATGGGGTAATTATGC
This sequence comes from Ignavibacteriales bacterium, assembly GCA_050258815.1. Taxonomy (GTDB): domain Bacteria; phylum Bacteroidota; class Ignavibacteria; order Ignavibacteriales; family SURF-24; genus JAAXKN01. Next base: position 4,686 of record JBLMZM010000188.1, on the reverse strand, counting down.
CGCAAAAGGAATCAATATAGTTGATATTCAGGGCAATCATATCAGTATGATGCAGCCTCCTAATGTAAAGCTTCTGGCAGGTCATCTAAACGCGGCATTAATCAGAAGCAGGGGAAAGCTGGAGTTAAAATATGATATGCGTTTAAAGAGCTCAATTAAATAATCAGGTCATAAAAATCGGGTAAATCCATATGTATAATAAACTGTTTAATAAGGATTTTTATCTACTCTGGCAGGGACAGGCTATCAGTATGCTTGGGAATCAGGTCTTTTCTATTGCAACTATATTTTGGATAAAACATGTTACCGGATCAGCCAGTCTGATTGGACTCATAGGAATGCTTTCGACAATTCCCGCTGTAGTTCTGGCAGGTTTTGGAGGAGCCTTTGCTGACAGGTATTCACGTAGAAATATTATGATTTATTGTGATCTCATAAATGGAATTGCCGTATTGTTTTTGTCAGCTATGCTAATATTCATTCCGGATGAGCGTAATATCCTGCTGGCAGGATTTATTATAATTTCCATTCTGGGAGCCACTGTCAATTCTTTCTTTCAGCCTGCTGTTTCAGCTGCAATACCCGATATTGTACCTTCGGATAAGATTACAGGGGCTAATTCTATTGGACAGGCTAGTCTTCAGCTATCCACATTCTTAGGACAGGGGCTTGGAGGAGTACTCTTCAGGCTTCTTGGTGCGCCGGTACTAATATTATTCAATGGCTTATCATATTTGTTTGCAGCTTTTTGTGAACTATTCATGAAGATTCCACAAAGCATTCCCGAAAAAAGCAATAACTGGAGGGAACAATCATTAAAAATAAAACATGATATTAGTACAGGTTTCAAATATGTATGGCAAAACAGGGGGTTGAAAAATCTTGTCCTCCTTTTTTCACTAATAAATTTTATAACTGTCCCGGTGATAATACTCCTTCCATTCTATGTTGAGGATCATCTCAAAGTATCAATTGACTGGTATGGGTTTTTATTAGCTGCTTATGGAGTCGGATCATTAATCGGATACGCTTTTGCAGGAATTATTAAAGTCGATGGGAAATCAAGAAGCGCCTGGGTTTTGTTATCTATTATCTTCCAGGGGGTGGGATTTGCAGTATTCGGGTTAATAAATTCCCCGCTAATTGCCATTTTACTGGGAGCCCTTGCAGGCATGATAAATGGATTCATCGGGATTAATGTTGTTACAATGCTCCAGATTACTACTCCAAGTGATCTGCGTGGCAGGGTCTTTGGCTTCCTGACTTCGATCTCAGGGGCAATGGCTCCACTGGGTATGGGATTGGCCGGGATAATATTTGATATGACCGGGAAAAATATTCCTTTGATTTATGTGAGTTGCGGCACAATTATGTTCCTGATAGCCATGGCCACTCTTTTCAATAAGGACTTTAGAACTTATCTTTCATATAACAGTAGAATAAAAGAGCAGGGTAATATTACTACAGAAGATGTAAATATTGAAAATGAAACAATTTCGAAATAGCAGTAATAATAAAACATTTTATTTTTAGGAGGTTACATGAGGAGCGATGAAAAAGAAGATACCACTATCTATAAGGTAGTGATGAATCATGAAGAACAGTATTCAATCTGGCCTGCCGAAAGAGAGAATCCGCTTGGATGGAAAGATGTGGGGAAAATTGGTCCCAAACAGGAATGCCTTTCTTATATTAAAGAAGTATGGACAGATATGCGTCCTTTGAGTTTAAGAAAAAAGATGGAAGAAGCTCAGTCAAAAAATGAGGACTAATTGAAATTAAGTAAGTGAAAATAATTGCAGCAGTGCGCTATAAACTGCTGCAATCTTCCAAGGGTTAAAATGTACAAAGGCATTAAAGATCAGTCTCTGGTAATTTATCTCAAACCACGGCCATCGGCCCCGATACGTTTATTCTGTTTGCCGTACGCCGGTGGCGGGGCACATATATTCAGGAAATGGTCCGATGCGTTCCCTGGAAATATAGAAGTATGTCCTCTTGAGTTGCCCGGCAGGGGGCGGAGGATTGCAGAGCCGCTTATAAATAATATGGAACTTCTGGTTGAGGAAATAGCCGGGCATTTGGTTTCGCATCTGGATAAACCATTTTGTTTTTTCGGGCATAGCATGGGCGCACTAATTTCATATGAGTTGACAAGGTACCTCAAGAAAATCCATAAAGTAAGTCCTGTACACCTTTTCGCATCCGCACATCCGGCTCCTGGTGTTCTCAAGAAAGAACCGGTAATGCATACGCTACCAGATAAAGAATTTATAGTTAAACTTGAAAAAATGAATGGAATGCCGGGAGAAGTTCTTAATAACAGAGAACTGATGGAAATAATGCTACCAATTTTACGGTCTGATTTCAGAGTTTGTGAAACCTACAGCCCAAAGGAAAACTTTTTAACTGATTGCCCCATCACAGTTTTTGGGGGTCTGAATGACAGTAGTATAAATCAGAAAGATCTTATAGCCTGGAAAAATTATACTTCATCCACTAATAAGCTGCACATGCTGCCAGGTGATCATTTCTTTTTATATCAACAGGAAAAGTATATTATAAGTACAATATGTAATGATATTATGTCGCATGCTTTTGTAAGGTATAAATAAATTCAGATACTATGAATATTGAATTAGGACGTATAATAAGTAATTATGATTGGATCCTGTTGGCAGAGTCCTCCAAACAACATTCTGCTAAAAACTAATGAAATCCATATATGGCGGGCCTTTATATCATCTGATCAAGTTGATAATTATAAGAATCTATTGACTGATGAAGAAATGTACCGGGCCGGCAAATATTTCTTTGAAAGAGACCGGCAAAGGTATATCCTCTCCAGGGGCATATTAAAGAAACTGCTGTCGTCTTATGCAAAAGTAAGACCTGAAAATATTCAATTTATTTATAATAAATATGGGAAACCCTATCTGAATATGCCCTCCAGGAGTGTGGAGATTCAGTTTAATATTTCTCATTCAGAAGATATAATACTTCTGGCTTTCACTTATGGACACAAGATTGGGATTGATATAGAGTACCAAAGGGCAGAATTTGCGGATATGAAAATTGCTGAACATTTCTTTTCTCCGGCTGAAATATCAGCGCTGGCAATGCTGCCTGATAATATGCGGAAAAAAGCATTTTTTGAGTGCTGGACCCGTAAGGAGGCTTTCATAAAAGCAAAAGGACAGGGGTTAACGATCCCACTGGATGGATTTGAAGTATCAGTTATGCCTGATGAACCAGCTCAATTGCTTAACATATATGATGATCCTGAGGAAGTAAAAAGATGGATGATGATGAACATTGAGACCGGCGGAAATTACTGCGGGGCCCTGGTTACCGAAAGTGATACATATAGCGTATTCTTTTACGATTGGAAAGATTCGATGTACAGGAGAAATTATTTTTATGATAGTTTACATTAGAGCAAAATAAATCTGTTGAAAAAATAGAGGACTGCCTTTTATTTAAGTATAAGAACAATAATGAAAGGAGGTTCCTATGCCATCATGGAGCAGGAAAGACGAAAGGCAATATGAGCACATAAAAGAAGGTGCAGAGAAACGCGGAAAAGATGAAAAGCGTGCTAAAGAAATTGCCGCCCGAACAGTGAATAAAGAAAGGCGCAAGGAAGGTCGAACCCCTAACAAAAGAACGGAAGGCACCGGAAACCCGCGCCTTGATCTTCATAGCCGTACCAGAGATGAATTATATAACCGGGCAAAAAAACTAAACATACATGGACGCAGTAAAATGACCAAGGATGAACTTATCAAAGCAATTGGGAATAAGTAATTGGCCTGCTTATATTTAATACTAATGTATTAGCTCCTGTTTAATCAAACCGGCTCATTTATGAGCCGGTTTCCTTTATTTACCCAAATGGTACTATTTTACAAGCATCATTTTTTTTGCAATTCTGAAACCACTTTGCCCGGTTACAGGATCAGCCTGAATAGAATAGATATAAATTCCTGAGGCCACCTGAGCAGCATTCCAAACGGCATTATAATAACCAGGATTCTGTATTGTATTTACCAGCTCAGTTAATTTCTGGCCGAGAATGTTATAAATACTGATGGTAACCCTGCTGGTATATGGTATCTGATACCTGATTGTCGTTGAAGGATTAAACGGGTTTGGAAAATTCTGTGAGATCTCAAAAATTTTGGGGATGCTCTTATGAGCTGTTTCAATACTAGTAAGCTGTTTATCAGACAACACAAGTATCTGTGCAGTATTAGGCTGAATGGTAACCTGATAATTTTTCAGGTCAGTCCCTTTTACTTTGTAGGATGTGCCGTTCAGTTCATCATTAAGATAAAATGTGGATGTGGAATCAAATGAGATGTGATTAAGCGGAACAGATATATTCGCTGTAATTGGTGATGGACCAAAATTGATATTGGTAATAACATTATTTTTCCCCAAGGTTCTCAGGTATGAGTAGACCTGGGTTGATGCAGTATTTGTCAGGTTCTGAAAGTCACCAAAAGTCAAAGCTAAGTTTTGCTTTCTTATGCTTATGAGGCGCTGATAGTAATATTCCAGGTTATTGGGATCTTTCCAGTCAATGTTACCTCTGTTTGTTTCTTCTCCTACTTCCTGGCCCGCATACAGCATCGGGACACCTGGAACCGTCAGAAGTAATGCCGCAGCTGTTTTTGTATTTGC
>JBLMZM010000187.1:0-5110 GCA_050258815.1 Ignavibacteriales bacterium | reverse complement strand
AGGCTGACGGCTGAAATTATTGCTGATGGAATACATGTGCCTACTGAACTGATAAGACTCGCGGTTAAGGCAAAAGGCATGGATAAGATCTGCGTTGTTACGGATGCCATGCGCGGCGCCGGAATGAAGGATGGAATCTATACTTTTGGCTCTCCGAAGGGGCAGGAGGCAATAGTTAAGGATAAAATGGCTGTAGTAAAGGAAGGAACGGGGCTTGCAAGCAGTGTCTTTAAGATGAATGAAATGTTCTGCCATATGTCGCAAAACCTGGGCTATTCATATACCGATCTGGCCAGGATGTTTTCATATAATCCGGCGTGTGTGTTATCAATGCAGGACAAGATAGGCAGCATCGAGCCGGGAAAGATGGCCAGTTTTACAATTCTGAATCGGGATCATGAAGTGGAAGCTACTATTGTTGAAGGGAAGGCGGTTTATTTAAAGAATCGCGGAATGTAACACATATTAAACCCCTATAAAATTATCAGAATCCGCTTGCAACTGAATTTCGGAAGCAATAAGTTTTAGTACCACTAATTAAGGAATCAGGTATATGAAAGCGATGCGCCTGTTCGTCTTAGCAGTTCTGTTATCCATAGTTTCCGTTTCCGGGCTCTTTGCCCAGTCACATCCTAAAAATATCAAGGCATATCTTACTGTCAGTTTTAAGGGCAAGGCGGTTGAAGACAAGAAATTCCACACGGCAGGTATTGCAGACAAAATTTCCCGCATAATTACTTCAGAAGGCATACAGCTGCTTCAAAATGTAGACATTGGAAAGCCGGGCGAGCCCTGCCTTAACATCTATGTAACGCTGGATGACAGCCTGAGAATGAGTGCCATAAGTTTTGAAGCCGGCGACAATAACTCTGTGTTATCACTTCCTTACCCCGAGCTATCATATGCATACAATAATACATCAGACATAACACGCTCGGTACGTAAATACGTGAAGGAGCATATTAAGTCTTCTCCCAAGAAGAGCGGGGAATAAACCACAAAAGGGCAGGGAGGCGAGGCTAAGAACCCGGCAGTGTTATTTCGAAAGTGGTTCCCTTTCCTATTTCGCTTGAAGCAGAAATTGTTCCGTTATGTTTCTGTACAAATTCCTTAACCAGAAGGAGTCCCAGACCTGTCCCTTTTTCTTTGTTTGTTCCAGGAGTACTTTGGACTGTTTCGGCCATGAAAATATTATTCAGTTTTTCTTTGCCGATGCCCAGCCCCTGATCGGAGACAAAAATTATTATGTTATTATTTCTCTCCTCCGCCCGGATTGTTACGGTAGAATTGCTGAAAGAATATTTTATTGCATTTGAAATGAGATTCCGCAGGACAGTATTCAGCATCCTTTTGTCGGCTGCAATCTGGAGGCTTTCATCTACCAGGGCAGTGAGGCAGACATGTTTTGCCCTGCAATATGCATCCATGAGTTCCACATTTTCACTTATTACGGCATTGAGGTTTAACACTTCTTTTTCCAGGCGTATATTACCAGTTTCAGAAAGTGACCATTCGAGCAGGTTTTCCATGAGGTTATATGCTTTTGTGGTTGTGTCCTTAATTACCAAAGCTCCTTCATTTATTTCCTGCTGTTCATCCTCTTCCGACTTCATAATGATGAGATCTGAATAGCCAAACATTGACTGGAAAAGGTTTTTCATGTCGTGGGCAATAATGGAGAAAAATTTATTTTTAATTGCAATTGTTTTTGAAAGCTCGGCGTTTACAGCTTTCAGTTCAAGTGTTCTTTCCTCTACTTTAAAGTCGAGGCTGCGGTTTGCGGCTTCAAGTTTTTTGGATAAGGATTCAACCTCCATGTATGATTCATTATATCTAAGGGACAGGAAGTAAGATTGTGAAAATATCAGCAATATAAAACCCACGGAGCCGAAGTAACCTGTATAGATAATAGCCAGCCCATATAAAAGGTCGTTTACACCGGCCAGCAGAGGCAGGAGCATTCCGGCAAAGACCAGGGTTGAGTGCTTTCTTTTTCTGAGAAGAGCCATGAAAAGCCCGTAGAACAGATACCCTACACCTATTATCGAGAAATAAAACAGAGGGTATATAAAGGGCATAAAATATTCTATAGGGAAGATAAAGAGAAATAGAACCTCAAAAATGAATGCGACAGTAAAGAAGGTGACTGCTGTTTTATTCAGCTCGTCAGGGAAAATTATACGGAAGAACCGGAGCAGGGCTGCAACAACAGAAATTGAGGCAAGCCATGCTTTGAGATAGAATGAAACCGAAAGTCCGGGCATTATGTAGAAAACATATTTATCACCTTCACAGATTGTCTGCACGGCAAGCAGCAAACAAATAACTGAAAAGTATGAGTACTCACTTTCTTTTCGTCTGATAATAAAAAGCAGAAAATGATAGAGCCCCATAATAAGAAGGATGCCGAAGCTCACCAGGTAGAAAAAGTTCTTCAGTTGCGACTCCAGAATGACGCCCTGTTCTGTGCCCAGAAGAATTTTTTCGTCAATTCCTGCCTCGTTTGTATCGAAGAAATTCACTGTGTTAATTACTATTTCGAGAGTAGAGGAACTATCGGCGAAACTTAACACCTCGCGGCCTGAAGCGGGGATACATTGGCCGGGCACTTCGGAAAATTTACCTTTTTCAAGATAGAGCCTGCCATTGAGCCATACTCTGTAAGAAGAATGAATATCCTGAAATTTCAGCGACAGCGTTCTGACGCGCTTAGAATTATTCTGAGGGAGTTTGACTAATAACCTGTATGTGGCTTTGCCAAAAGGAGGCAGGTTTTTCAGTTCAGTATTTTTAATTCCGTTCCATTGTGAAGGAAGTTCAAAGTAATGAATGCCCGATTTTTCTGAAAATTGAAATTCGCCGGGTTTTAATATTTTAGTCCAGTAAAATTCCCATTGCCCATTCAATTCAGCAATTCCGTCTTTTTCAAAATCCCAGGAGCTTAAATCTGCAATTCCTTTTTGAGCCTTAGGAACTATTTTATTATTCTGCCTGCAGCCGGCAGAGAAGAACATTAATAAGCAAATTAAAAGAAGTGATATTTTATTTTGTATGTCGGTCACCGGTTTGTAAACAGCTATGCCTTTCAATTTTGAGTATATACCTTTTGTGGAAAGAATTTATGAAAAAATAAGTAATTCTCAAATCTGATCAAAACTAAATTTATATATAATTAAGATCAAATTGCCTTATATTGCATACTGTAAAGCTCCTGAAGTTTAGCTTTTGCCCTGTAATTAGTTTGAATCAACTTTCCGGCAAATATGCAATGTAGAGGTTACAACACTCCACATAGTCTATTAATTAATTATTGAATAAATTCGGATGAAACTAAACCTGGTGTTAACAAAAATTGCTTTAATATGTTTATTCCTTTTTTCAAATGCTTTTCCCAAAACCATAGATGCTATTTATTCCAGTGGAATTAGTGATACTATAAAAGGCAGAATGAGCGGTGTGATTGTCGATAGCCTTACGGGCAGGCCTGTTGAAGCCGCGAGTTTTCTGGTCTTCAGACACAAAGACTCAACTTTGGTTAAAGGGGCGATATCGGATAAGGAAGGGAAATTTGAAATTGCAAGAATGCCTCTTGATACCTTTTATGCCAAGGTATCCTCAATGGGCTACAAGTCACGCAAGCGAAATAAAATAATACTGAGCAGTGAATCCCCGGTTTTGTCTCTGGACACAATCAGGCTCTCCGGAAGGGAGATTTATACGCCGGAAGTGGAAATAATTGCCGAAAAAGAGAGACTTGTATATAAAGAGGATAAGATTATTCTCAACGTAGGAAAAGACCTGGGCAACAATGCAAAAGAGGTGTTGGAAAACTCTCCATTGGTCGAGGTTGACTTTAATGGCAATGTCAGTTTAATGGGGAGTGCCTCAACAGTTATTTTTATAGATGGAAACCCGGCTACAATGTCGGGCTACGAAAAGCTACGCGATTTCAGGCTTCTGGATGCCGGTGAAATTGAAAGAATCGAGCTTCTGACAAATCCGCCTATTGAGTTTAACATAAAGCCGCCTACCCGCGTGATTAATATAATAACCAAAAAGATTGATTATTCAAGATACAACGCCAGCATAGATGCCAATATCAAAACACGGTACCGTTTTGATGGAGATATAGGAGCGGCATACGGTTATAAAAATCTATTTGTCCGAAGCGGCTATGAGAATTCATTTTCAAATATAAAATATGGGTATGAGCTGCAGAAAAATGTAAATGTAAATGATGAAGCCAGTTTCCTTCAGCAGGTCTCAAACAGTAAAAGCATCTCGAATGAGAATGAATTTAACTTCTCAGCAGGAAAGACCGGCGAAAAAAGCATGTTCACAATCCAGATGAGTTACAGCGACCCTAATTCCGATAATACTACACTGCTTCAAAACAATTTTCAGGAAAATAATAAATACACTGAAAACCATAGCACCAGACATAATCAAAATAAGCAAAGGTTCTTCGGCCTCTCAACAAGTTATGTGAACAATATAGGTAAGGAATACGGCACTTTAAGAGCAACAATCGGCTTCAGGAATAATACAATGAACACGATGACTGATTATAACCAAACCGGTTCACTTTATGACGGAATTGATAATTCTTCCGTTCTCCAAAAAAACTCTTCAGATAACAAGAACAGTTCTTTTAGCTGGGAGGCAGATTACAGGTATCCCCTTAATAAAGTGCAAATATTAGCCGACTACAAAGGATCCGTAAAAAATCTCCTGATGATAAATAGTTATAGCACGTTCAGCTACATTGAACAAAAGTATAATGATGACCTGTCGCAGAAGATTGAACAGAAATATCTGAATATTGACCACATGTTTTCCGGCGGCATTGAAACTTTTCTTTGGAAAATGAGGCTACGCGGCGTCTTGGGGCTTATGACAAATACTGTGGAGAATAGTGATATTATTAAAGGAACAGGCAATAAAAATAATAATGTGAACATGGGGGGCATGGTTATGGCAGGAATTCCACTTTCAGGCTTTCAGCAGCTTTATGCAAGATTTTCTTATGAAATAAGTAATCCCTCCAACAGGCAGCTTAATCCAAATATAGATAAGACTGATTCTACAAATATCACAATGGGAAACCCCG
>JBLMZM010000186.1:0-3673 GCA_050258815.1 Ignavibacteriales bacterium | reverse complement strand
TGTGTAATTGCAGACGGAGTTGGAATCCTTCTGATGAAAAATTCCATTATGACAGAAAAGCTCGTAAGGCGCGGGCTCAGTATACATCACGATTACGAGGTGGATGTCCTAAAGCAGGTTAAAGTCTCTGAAGTCATGGAGGAGCATCCGGTCTCAGTTCCTGCCTCAATGAAGCTAGAGGAACTGGCAGACCAGATTACAGAAGGGGAGATGGCATACACCAATTATCATTCATTCCCCGTAGTAAATGAAAGTAATGAGCTTGTTGGAATTATAACAAAAGGGGATATACTTAAATCGATGAAGAACGATTCCATTCCCGACTGTAAAGTATCCGAGGCAATGACTTCTTCCTTGTGGGTTACTTTTCCAGATGAGACGGTTCATGTTGCTGCCATGAAAATGGCGAGGAATAACATAGGGCGGCTTCCCGTTGTGGACAGGAATAATCCCAAAGAGCTCCTTGGCTACTTCGGGCGCTCCTCGGTACTTGCAGCGCGTTATATCAGGAGCAGGGAGGAGTACGAGCGTGAGGCAGGCTGGCTGAAGTACAGCTTCAGGTCCAATCATACTAAAGCCTGATATCAGCTTATTTTTATGTCCTTGCTATTTTATCCCTTATTAAGATAAATTATTTAACTGTCATATTGGAGGAATGATGAGGAAACTAATCGTGTCGATGCACATCTCCTTAAATGGCCTTGTTTCGGGGCCAAATGGAGAAATGGACTGGTTGATACCCGGAGTTGAAGAATCACAGCCTGACATGGAAAAATTCTTTCTCTCTGTTGACACTATGATAATGGGGAGAGTTACCTATGAAGGTTTGTCTCAATACTGGCCCCCTCTGACGGACAGATTTTCAGACTGGATAAATAATATACCTAAAATTGTAATTTCAAGGGCTCCGATTAAAGTTAAATGGGGAAAATGGGATAGTATCCGGCTGATTCATGAAAGTGTGACGGATGAAATAAAAAAGCTGAAGCAGGAAGAGGGCAGGAATATGGTAATAGTCGGCGGTGCCAACCTGGTACAAAGCTTTACTAACCTGGGTTTAATCGACGAATACAGGCTTGTTGTTGATCATGTTATACTGCCGGGCAGGAATATGTTCATGGAAAACATCGAAAAACAGCATAACCTTGAACTAATTGATATGAAAAGATACGAAAAGGGAACAATTGTACTTCACTACCGCATGAAAAATGACTGATTACATAAAGCTTCACAGATTTTCATCGCTGAACGCATCGCCGCCTTCGAGTGTGCCGCTCTGGTATCTCTTATAAAACCAACTTTTCCTTATAAGCCATTGCAAAGTCCCCGGGAGCATGAAAACGCCTCTGCAGCTCATCATAAAAGCTTAAATCGAGATACAGCTTTTCGTCACCAGGACACGGGCCTACTGTCGCGCTTGAAAACCTGCAGGCCGCCTCCGCGCCTGTCCTCAACGTATGAACTTTGCCTAAAGCCACGCCACCGCATAATATTCCATCTCCTGTCAGTAATTAAGTTAAGTGCTGAAAAATTAAGTGTACCTCTTAAATATTATAAAAATTTGTCCTGCCATGAATGCTCCTTTTATTTGTGCCCTGAAGGAAAGCCATTCGGACACGGAATGTGGGTATAAGTCTTAATGTTGAGCTAAAAGGTGTTTTTTCTTGTCTGTTTTGCAACTTTATTGTATTTTTTACCACCTCTCAAGAATTATTGTGTGTATCTTAATGTGTCTATATGCAAATTGACTGCTGTTTTTCTGAGCGTCCGTAAGATGGCAATAAGCCCCGACAGCCATTATGCTGCATTCAGCGGGAAGTTGGATCAGGGTTCCTTAAGTTTGAGTGTGCATCGATGAAATTACTAATTAATAAATAAATCCTCATCAGACATGAAAAAATACCTGACCCTTATTATCTTTACAGTTTCAGTGATTTTTTACTCATGCGACGACCTCATCTATTCTCCAAAAGAAGAGAATTTTGTAAATGTGAATCCCCCCCATGCAACGATGTCCATTGATCTCGATGGTGCAAAGGACACGGTTAATTTATCAGGTGCCGTAGACCTGCGTTATACGGTGGATACAAAGGGTAAGCGGTTTTCAAAAATTGCCATTTACATTGATTCAACGCTCGTTGGAACCACAGAGGACACAAAACACTACTTTTATATAGCTACCGGTCAATTTTCTGACGGGCCGCATAAATTATTTTTGCAGCTCTGGGCATTCTCAGGAAGCGGCAGCCTTGCCGATAGGGCAGGGGCTGAATTTCTTGTCAGCACAACTTCCTGGAACGTCTTCATTGACAACCGCCAGTGGACGGGGCCTGTAAGCATGTATAAGGCCGCACCGAAGAACGGAACGCTTGAACTCAGCTGGCAGAAATATACTTATCATAATTTTGTAAACTACGTGGTCTACAGAGCCCAGCTCGACGCATCGGGCACCCCAAACATGTACTATAAAATTGCGACCGTAACAGATCCTGAAAAGACCTGGTGCACAGATAATGATTACGTGGGGGGACCGGGGGTTTCATACAAGGTAGTCGTTAACGCTACCAACCGGAGCATTACAAGCAATAGTATCAGCTATTACGACAATGCAGTGCAGATCTGCTCGGTAACACCACTGGATGAACAGACATTTGAAATTAAATGGCGAAAGCAGAAATATTATGCAAATTTCACAAAATATACTCTCTTGCGGCAGGATGGCGATGGATATAGACAGGATGTGGAAGTTGTAAGCAAAACTGACGTTTCCGATACATCTTATATAGATAAGGGTGGTTTTGGTAAAGTGTATTATTACATAAAATGTTACGGCCACAATGATTATTCCACGGTTTCAGGAGGGGACCCAGGCCAGGCCGGAAAATCCCTTGATCTGAAAAATATTAATTCAGTCCAGTATGTGCCAGGCAACAATTCATTTTATTTTAATAAAAGCATCAGGCTCGATGGCACTTCACTTAAGGTAATTGCGCAGGGGACGGGCGACATCTGGGTCAGCAGGAGCGGAAAACTCGCTGTTTCAAACGGGGCGGCAGCTGCTGCTGAGTTCCATTTTCCTCCTCACTCCTTTACCATGGTAGACCCGCTTACACTTCAGCCAATTTCACAGACAAGAAATACCGATGACCTGCTCGGGTATTACTCGGTAAATGAGGGTTTGGTTATCTCGGAAACAGGCTGCTGCTTATACAGCGGGAGCAAATTCGTAAATAACACCAGATCGGGAGTGCCTGCCGGAATATTGGTCAGGCTGAATCCTTATGGACTCATCCCCCAGGATCCGGTCGTGAATATCGGTTCAGATGGCCGCGGTTCAATTTCCAGGCAGACTGATGAAGGGGAGTATATTATTTACTCAGAACCTCCGGGGGGCAGTGGTTACGATTTTATGTATAATCTGACAGACGGAAAACTGAAGCGTTTATACAATACTTCAGGAGAATTTCTTCCTTCGGGCAAGGAATATATCAGTCCCGTATACGGCTCTGCTTCAGTCTACAGATGCAAGGATAATGTGTTCGTAAGATCCTTTACCACTGCTTCGGCTACGAGAAGCTACTCGGTTGACCCTGTTACTGGTTACCTTGCTATAATGACTACGGATTCAAGACTTATGATTTATGATCCTTCAAATGGAAAACTGCTGAAGGAT
>JBLMZM010000185.1:0-3214 GCA_050258815.1 Ignavibacteriales bacterium | reverse complement strand
AGGGGGATGATCAATAACCTTAACTTCTGCATTTTACTACCTTTTATAAATTCTTTTGCTTTCATGGTTTTTCCGTAATATTTTACTCTAAAAAGTGTATTAAAATCCTATTCTGTCAATCTGATTGAGCCGCCTACCATCATTTCTATTTCAGCTAGCGACATTTGTGAATCGGCCTGAGCCATAAAGTAATTCATCTCCTGCATTAAAAGCATCCTGTATGTATCTAATATGGCCGTAACTGTCGTCTGGTTGCCCTGATAAGCAGTAAGCTGTGCCTGGGCAGCCTGTTCGTACAGCGGAATGACATTTCCCGAGTACAATTTCAGCAGGTCCTCAGCCGTTCTGTACCTGGTTACCGAGGCTTTAAGCTGCGCTGTCATATCCCTCTGCATATCTGTCTTTTCATATTCAATTCCCTTTATTCCCGCATAAAGCTCTTCTTCGCGTGCCTTATATTTGTCTGAACTCCAGGGCGCAAACGGAAGCGTAATTGAAGCCATCAGTGAATACATGTACTCAGTCTTTGGCGTTTCCATTGTAAGCATGGTTAAGTCAGTCTTTGAAGTAAGGATCATTCCCTGCGGCTGACGCATAACCATGGCCTGCAGCATCAGATCCGGTATTTTGTCTTTCTGATTGGCAGTAAGCATAGCCTTATTCATCTCTACCATATTACTCATCTGCTTTAACACAGGATTAATTTTAGCAAGTCTTTCTTCCAGCTCCGGCTGTGACACTGTAAGCGTATCGTTTGAAATCTGCTTTTCTGTTCTTATATCTTTTGATGACAGGTCACGTCCAATGAGCTGATTAAGCTTATATATTCCGGTCTCATGCTCTCTTTCAAGTGTGACAAGCTGTGTCTGACTGGAGGCAATTTCCCCCTTCAGTGTAAGTATATCCGCCTGGCTTGCACGGTTTACAGTATAGTTAGTAGTCAGGAAACTAATAAGATTATTATAGAGGTCTATATTTTTTTTCTGGACCTCGATCTTCCTTTCGGTAAGCCAGAGGCTGTAGTAAGCCATTTTTACCTGTCCTATAAGGTTTGCCTTGTAGATATGGTAGTTATCACCCTGGACCACGGCATTTTTCCTTTCGCTTTCAGTCATTGCGCCCAGCTTACCTCCGAGCATAAACATCTGTGATAGTGACACTTCATTTGATAAAGCATCATCAACTATATTATACTTACCAAACGGAATCTCGGAGAACTGGATTCCCAATGTCGGAGCAGGATATGAGCCGAATGTTTCTGCCCGGTATTCTGCCGACCTGGTCTTTGCCTCCAGTGATTTAAGCCGGGGGTTATTCCGAACAGCCTCATTTACCAAAGAGTCCAGAGCCTGTGCTCTCATTGCGGATGGAGCAATTATCATCATGAATAAGAGAACAAAGAATTTTATAACATTTAATTCAGTTTTCATTGAGTATTTCTTAATTTTTAATTCAGGATTATGCATTATTAGTCTCCCTCCTTCATCCAGTCAGCCATTTTGGAAACTTCCAGATTGCCTTTTTTCAGTGCGCGTTCTTTCATCATCGCAAAGAGAATCGGTGTAACTACAAGAACGTGTATTGCGCTTGTAAGCAGTCCTCCGATCATTGGAGCAGTAAGAGGTTTCATCACATCGCTTCCTGTTCCTGTAGACCACATAACCGGTATGAGTCCCACCATAGCAGTTGCAACCGTCATAACCTTGGGTCTTAGCCTAAGGACAGAGCCTTCAACCGTAGCATCATAAATATCCTGCTTTGTTATTTCTCCCCTTTCGCCTCTGTGGTATGCTCTCAGCTTCTTATCAAGAGCCTCATGCAGATAGACTACCATAACGACACCTGTTTCGACGGCTATACCATAGAGTGCTATAAAGCCAACCCACACGGCAACCGAGAAGTTATAACCCAGTCCATAGACCATGTACATTCCGCCGATTAAAGCAAAAGGTACTGAAAGCATTACCACCCCGGCTTCTTTATAATCCTTCAGTGTAAAGTAAAGCAGGACAAATATTACGAGAAATACGACCGGCATAATTATAGTAATTGTTCTTTGGGCCCTTACTTTGCTTTCATATTGCCCGCTCCAGGTATAGGAATACCCGGCCGGGAGTTTAAGCCTTTCGGAAATTACATTTTTTGCATCCACCATAACACTTCCCATATCGCGGCCCCGGGTATTCATAAATACTATGGATCTGAGCATACCGTTTTCGCTGGAGATCATGGGAGGCCCGGTCAGCACTTTCACATCAGCAATTTCAGAAAGCGGGAGATAGACCGTCGAATTTGGCGAGGTTGCCGTAAGTGAATTATCAGCTGCTGAACTTCCGCCGGCAACTGAAGCAGCCTGGACTGGCCTTGAGCCGCTGCCGCCCATTGATGACATTCCGCCCGACTGTGATGCTCCCAGGGAACTTCCCCCGCCCATTGAACCGCTACCCTGAGACATGCCGCCTGTTGATGCGGCCATCGAAGAAGCGGATACGGGAACTATCAGATTCTTCAGCTCTTCAATATTGTTTCTATAATCCCTTTCATACCTCATTCTAATCGGGAAACGCATCCTGCCTTCAAGCACGATACCCAGGTTCTGCCCGCCTATTGCGGTTTCAATTATATCCTGAAGGTCACGGATATTAACGCCGTATCTTGCTGCAATATCGCGTTTTACCTGAATATCCATGTAGTAGCCGTTCTGGACTCTTTCAGCTACAACGTCTGCCGAGCCCGGAACATCTTTAAGTATCTGCTCAGCTTTGATTGCGTAGGCTTCTAGGGTATCCAGGTTTGGTCCGAATATCTTAAAGCCAATATCAGTTCTTACACCAGTAGCGAGCATGTTGATACGGTTGATTATAGGCTGTGTCCAGCCGTTGCGCACGCCCGGGATCTGGAGCTTGCTGTCAAGCTCGCTTATAATATCATTCTTTGTTATGCCTGGCCGCCATTCGCTCTTTGGCTTAAGCAGGATTATGGTTTCAATCATGCTCAATGGAGCGTTATCTGTGGCTGTCTCAGCACGGCCTGCCTTTCCTAAAACATGATGCACCTCAGGGACACTCATAATAATCTTATCCTGTTCCTGCAGTATCCTGTTTACCTCGGTAATCGATGCATTTGGCAGTGTAACAGGCATATAAAGGATTGAACCCTCATCCAGCGGAGGCATGAATTCACTTCCTGTATTCATTACCATTGGGATAGTTAT
>JBLMZM010000184.1:0-27030 GCA_050258815.1 Ignavibacteriales bacterium | reverse complement strand
GGCCTCCAGGGTTTATGCATTCCTGAGATTTTCAATACTGACCTACATATCGGGTTTCCTCTATCTTTATACGGTAAGGTACATGGTCATTTACATGACAGGGAAGAACAACACGGTTGTTGCCGATCTGGGTTACGCAATGACATTCATCGGGATAATCCTGGTTTTCTACACCACCTTCAGGAGCTATCTGATCGCGCGCCTGAGCATGGATAAGGCCGGCTTCATCGCCTCATATATCAGGGGTCTGAAAAGCATGGCTGGATACTTCCTGGTTTTTATTGTGTTTACATCCTTACTGCTGGCCTATATAGTTTACCTGATAAAACCTGGCTACCTGACATTCAATGCCGTAATATTCTCATTCATACTGTTTCTCTCCAATTTCCTTAACGTTTATCTGGGACTCTTTACTGTATTATCCAAGACGTATGATTATAACAAGCTTGAGGTAGTACTGAATATAATCAGATTCCTGCTCGTAGTGCTCATTACAAACCTGATCGTTGAGCAGTACATAATAACGGGTATAGTGCTGATAAACGTGTCAATGGTCATGATTGAATTCATTTTTGCCAGAATATTAATAAAAAGAATAGAATATGTTCAGATTAAATTTTAAGAAGGCTTTCAACAGCCTCTTCGTATTTCTTTTCATCTTCAGCATTTTCAACGACAATTTTCTTGTTGACCATCTGGGTGAAAATGCCCTGAAAGGCATATTCCTGGTGTTCATACTTGTGAATATTCCAAAGCTGTACAGAAACGCAATGAACTGGAAGATGCTGGGGGAACAGAAATGGTTCTTCGTTTTTCTTGCATTAAATTATTTTGTAATGATTTTTAATCCCGGCAACGGGGACAGGCTATTTGAAAATTCACTCCTTATAATATCGATGCTTGTGGTCGTGGTCTTCTTTATTGATTATGACCTTAAGCTGCTGCTTTACATGAACTGGTTTACACTGATGGTCTCCGCATTGATCTGTTTCTTCAATTCACCCATTTCAGAGTGGACATTCAGAAAGACAGGGGGCACCGGGGATCCGAATGAATTTGCAGCCGAAATGCTGTCATTTTTATTCCTGTCAGTTTACCTTTATACTCAGAATAAAAACCTGATATTCATTATACTCTCCTCGCTAGGTTTTCTTTACTCCATCATGTTTGCCGCTTCAATGTCGTCATTCCTGGTGCTGGGTATCATGGCGTTGCTGATATTGATAAGGTATATGAGCATGTCATTTACAAAAAGCCTTGTAGCTACTTCAATGAGCCTGATGGTGGCCATCCTGCTGCTGATGATATTCCAGGAGAAGCTGGAGAGCACAGAGACGGTGAGTAACCTTCTGGGAAGAACTGAACAGACAGGTACTGCCTTTACCAGGTTTAACAGCTGGAAAGCAGGCCTCAATATGTTTGTGGATAAGCCTCTTATGGGAGTAGGCATGCGAATGTATGCCGAGAATTCGCCAAAGTATTCGAGCGTATACCTGAGCGAGGATTCAGTGGCCCCGCACAACCTGTTCATAGAACTGATCGCCGAGTGTGGTATAATTATATTCCTGGCATTCATGATATTCCTTTACGACCTGATGTCTAAATACTTCAGGATAATAGTCCATACCAAATATTTCTGGCTGTATATGTCACTCGTGGCATACCTGCTGATGGGACTCACGCTGGGCGTAACATACAATAAGTTCTTATGGCTTTCAATTGCCATGCTAATGAATATCCAGCACCTGCTACACATGGAAGCACTGGAGGAACCCCGAAGGAAGCCTGAATTCATTGATATCGGTCAGCAGGGTCCTCAGACATTAAAAAATAAAATTGCACAAAATTCAGGTAATCTTAAACAATTGCGGTGAGATATGAAAATAGTTCATGTTATTTCCTCCTTCGGTCCGGGAGGAGCAGAATTGCTGGTTAAAGATATAGCCATAAACACAAACAGGGACATGAAAGTTGAAATATGGGCTGTGGGAGAAGGTGAAGATAAAAACTTTGAGGAAAGATATCTGTTCGAACTTTCCCGGCACAATATTTCATACGCAAAGATCGGCAAAAAAGCCGGCAGCGGCAGGCTGAAGGTGATATCTGCCATCAGGGCGTACATAAAAACAAGAAAACCCGATATCATCAATACACACTCCGAGCTTTCTACTTTTTACGTATCGCTGGCAGCAATAGGCTGCAAGGTCAGGCTGGTGCAGACAATTCATAATACTGTTGTTACTTATCCGTTTCTGCAGAGGTACATGGCCAGGATATTCGTCAGGAAATACATAGCTATTTCCGAAAAATGCAGACTGCTTATAAGGAATATTATCAGACCTGCAGATGAAAAAATTGAACTGATCTATAATGGCATAAACATACGGAAATTCCAGCAGCAGAAAAGAACGATTTCTTCTGAAGTATGTAACATACTGGTTATTGGCAGGCTCGACGTTCAGAAAGATCACAATACGCTTCTCCATGCATTTGCAATCCTGAAGCAAAGACTGGAAAAGGAGAATAAAGAGGTGCCGCGACTGAATATAGCCGGATCGGGTCCCTTAAAAGAAGAACT
The DNA here is from genome assembly GCA_050258815.1 of Ignavibacteriales bacterium. Classification (GTDB taxonomy): domain Bacteria; phylum Bacteroidota; class Ignavibacteria; order Ignavibacteriales; family SURF-24; genus JAAXKN01. The sequence goes on along the minus strand of JBLMZM010000184.1, from coordinate 24,452 downwards.
TATTAAAACGGCCCAGCGGCTAAAGCTGACTGATGAAGTGAATTTCCTGGGTGCAAGAAATGACGTGCCGGAGCTCCTTTATAAAAACGATTTATGGGTAATGTCGTCAAGATGGGAGGGGCTTTCAATCGCCCTGCTTGAAGCCATGGCATCGGGTATCCCGATAGTTGCGACCGGTGTGGGAAGCAATGACGAGCTGATAGATAATAATATCAATGGCCGGCTCGTAGAAAAAGAAAATCCCGAGCAGCTGGCAGAGGGAATATATGGACTTATGCAGGATGCCGGATTGAGGAAGCTCTTCTCGGATAACTCTATGCTTAAGGTGGTTAACTTCAATATCAGGGAATGCGCACACAATTACTCAAACCTTTATTATTCACTGATTGAAAACAAGGGAGGCCTGCTTACCCTGAGCGGCGTAAATAAATAGCAATGGCAAAAATTCTTTTAATAGGGCCGAAAACCAACAAGAAGGATCCGGAAAAAACGGGCGGGGTGATTGTTCTCTTTGAGCAATTCCTGGCTGACCTCAGAAAAACTGACATAGGTACAATCGAGGTGGATTCCAATATGCTCAATTACCGCAGCCGGCTGCATGGCTTTCTGAGCATCTATAAAAATATACTTCTGAATATAATGAAAGCCGATCACGTTTCATTGCACGGAACTGTAAACGGATATCTGTTCATTGCCCCGGTTGTGCTGCTGGCTGCAAAGATTTTCGGCAAGACCGTCAGCTTAAGGAAATTCGGAGGCAGCTTTAACGAGATATATGAAAACAGCAGCCGCATAAAACGCTTTCTTATTAAGCAGATACTCCGTCACGCAGATTATTCGTTCTTCGAGACAAAATACCTGGTGGAATACTTCAGGAAGTGGAATAAAAAAACGTTCTGGTTTCCCAATGTCAGAAAGCAGGCAATAATACCTTCGATGCCCAGGAGCTATAGCAAAAGATTCGTTTTTATAAGCCACGTCAGGCGTTCAAAGGGCATTGACCAGATACTGGGGGCTTCTCTATTGCTTGACCCCGGTTATGTGATCGATATCTATGGTCCGATTATGGACGATGAATATACCCCGGATGATTTCAAAAAGTATAAAGTCTCGTATAAAGGATCAATTGAGCACGCAAAAGTATTATCTACCCTGAACAAATACGACGTACTGATCCTTCCGAGTTTTGGTGAAGGATATCCTGGAATTATAATTGAGGCCTATTCATTGGGTATTCCTGTAATTGCAACGAGGCTTCCCTCTGTAATGGAAATCTGTAATGACGGAATAGAAGGGATCCTTGTGGATGTCGGAAATACGGTGCAGCTTGCTGAGGCAATGAGGCAATTTAACCCGGTAAACTACCCGCTGTATTCCCGCAATGCATATAAGAGCTTCGACATGTTCCGTTCGGAAACATATACAGAATGGTTTATACAGGAAGTAAAATTGAATCACCGTACCGGGGTAACCGGTGAGCGGGACTAAGGTAATTGATAAATGTTAGGTAAAATATTTTATTATTATTAGGAATAAAAAGAAGAGTCGCCATGAACCCATTCTATTTTAAGCTGCCATACCTTATACAAAACATTGTTGTAAATGTTTTCGGACTGACAATAAGGTATAAAAGATACGATAAGGAATTCTATAACGCCCTTGAGATGTACAGGAAACTGGACAGAAAAGAAGAGTGTAAACTCGATATTGAGAAGGTTGTGGAACTGGCCAGGAATTCCAGATTTTACTCCATTAAAAACGAACAGGATTTCTATAATTCTCCTATTATTTCCAAGTGTACAATAAAGGAGAAGTACGATAAGATAATAAATCCCAAATACGTTTTTAACTATTATCATTCAAGCGGAACCACCGGCTCAGGCCTGAACTATCCTGTTTCCAAGGAGTTTGTAGCAAAGCAATGGGCTATATTCTGGAAGTTCAGATATATACACGACCTTAATACAAGGACATGGTGTGCATACATAATCGGCAGGAATATACTTAATACTGAACGTAAGAAACCGCCATACTGGATAAAGTCGTACCCAACACACCAGTACCTGTTCTCAAACTCCCACCTGAACAAAAATACAGTGGAATTGTACCTGAAAAAAATAAAGAAAAGCAAAATTTACTGGATGCACGGCTTTCCCTCAACTCTTAACTATCTGGCAACACTTATTCAGGAACAGGGATTGGAAAAAATTGCCAGGGAGCTCAATCTCAGGATAATAACCACGAGTTCAGAAACACTGTTTGATTTTCAGAAAAGAAACATTGAAAATATGTTCGGGTGCAAGGTACGGCAGCTGTACGGATTAACCGAGGGAGTTGCAAATATATTCGAGTGTGAAGAGGGCAGCCTGCACATTGATGAGTCATTTTCATATGTAGAATTTATTAGGGAGGAAAATAGCTGCGAGGATTACAAGATAATAGGCACCACTTATACGAATAAGGCTTTCCCGCTCATACGTTATGATACTGGCGATACTGTAAAACTTCATGACGAGAATTATAAGTGCAAATGCGGCAGGAAATCCAGACTGGTAAAGGAGATCATTGGCCGCGAGCAGGATTATCTGATACTGGAGGACGGGACAAAAGTCGGCGGGTCCGGGTTTTTCTTCAAACAAATTGTAAACGTCAAACGCGCGCAGATATACCAGAATAAGCGCGGAGAGGCAACATTTTACCTGGTAAAAGGCCCTGGCTATACGCAGGAAGAAGAAAAACATCTCATCGAAGAAATTGAGAATAAACTCGGAAAGAACTTTAAGTACACAATCCAGTACACAGATGAACTCATGAAACTGAAAAATGGCAAGACGAAATTTGTAATTAATGAAATTGACAATAGTTCAGCCGGCAACTCAGGTGTGCTCAACACAGATTCAGTAAATGAAAATAATAAGAATGCCGGGGAAAAAGCTGAAGTCCATTCAGATGCCATCTGGAAAAACGGACTCCAGATTATTCTTTTGTCACTGGTTGAAAAGATCAGTTCACTGTTCCATTAGTAGCCATTGGTTAATACTTTACACTGCTGCATCCGGCCTTTCCATAATAATAATGGCGTTGCTGATTTTATCTTCATGAGATTCAATAATCCCGGGACCCCGTTATGGATACTGAAAATGATAACCGTGCTCTGAAGATTTGTTTCATATCCCAGGTTAAAAGGGAGAAGGGAATAATTGAGCTCATTATTTCTTCATTAAGGCTGCCTGAGGCGGAAATAGATGCCTATGGTGAATTTGAGGGTGACCTGACTAAGGCAATATTTTACAGGAGCAATGTAAATTATAAAGGGATAGCCGGAGATAAAAATTTACGAGGTATTCTTGAAGGTTACGATATACTTATTATCCCGCGCCACGACAGAAACGACGTTGAAGTAATAAAGACAGCTGCTGATATGAGACTCGCGGTTATTTTAAGCAGTACGGAAGGTGTAAGTAATGTTGTGCTTCCGGAACGTAATGCGGTAATACTGGATCACGTAAGTGCTGACGAGATTGTAAAGGTTATAAGAATGTTAGAGCAGGACAGGACACTGCTGAAAGGATTAAAGAGAAATAATTGAAATCTGTATTAGCTATACCGGGCCGTGAAAGCAGGCTGCTGCCGGGTGACGTAAAAATATTAAGATACTATCACACAATGCGTCACCTGAAAACCAGGCAGACACTTGGAAGGCTATTTTCGGAAATCAAAAGAAACCACAGATTATACCGCCTTCCTGAGATCCCGGTTGAACTGAAGGTAATGCTGAAAGCAAGAACCCCGTTCCTGAGTCATGAAGCCTGGAACAGAAGGCAAAGGATACTAAAAGGTGAATTTACATTTCTGAATGTTAAAAAGAAGTTTTACAACAGCATAGACTGGCGTTCAAATGAGCTTCCGCAGCTCTGGCGATTTAATCTGCACTATTTCAATTACCTGTGCATACTGGAGGAGAAAGAAAAAGTAAGGATATGTATTGACTGGATTAGAAATAATCCTGCCGGAACACCGGATGCCTGGCACTCTTATTCACTTTCACTAAGAATCGTAAACTGGTGCAAACAGTTCTTTACAGATCAGTGCATATTAAAGAGCCTCTACCTGCAGGCTGCATATCTGTACCGGAATCTTGAAACATATCATCCGGGCAACCACCTGCTGGAGAATGCGAGGGCATTGATATTTGCGGGATTATACTTCAGGGGACAGGGTGAATCGGAAAAATGGTTGAGAAAAGGGCTGGATATTTTATCGCGTGAAATTCCGGTGCAGGTGCTGGATGACGGGGGATACTTCGAAAGGAGTACAATGTACCATGCAATAATGCTGGAAGGATTTCTGGATATCCTGAATATACTGCCGGATGATGAAGAGACAGGATACATGATTGAGGATGCTGTAAAAAAGATGAGTACATTTTTGAAATCCATGACCCATCCCGACGGGGGTATTGCACTGTTCAATGATTCAACACTTGAGATTGCACCGGAAACGGAAAAATTACTGTCATATGCAAAGGTACTTACTGCGCATGAGCCAGAAAGAATATCCACATTCAACAATACGGGATATTATATCCACCATGGCAAACAGCTTTACCTGGTAATTGACGGGGGAGCCGTGGGACCGGATTACCTGCCGGCTCATTCGCACGCGGATATTTTTAGTTATGAATTGTCAATAAATGGCAGGAAGTTCATTGTGGATTCAGGAGTATATGAATATCCGGCCGGACCGATGCGCTCATTTGTCCGCAGTACACGTGCACATAACACAGTTGCTGTTGATAAAAAGGACCAGGCCGAATGCTGGGACAGCTTCAGGGTTGCACGCAGATATCTTCCTCAGGAAGTAAGCTTTAATGTGCATGAGTGCAAAAGTTATTTTAAGGGAAGTTTCAGGGGATATGCGAGTCTCATCGGGGACAGGATCATTCATACAAGGGAGATCACAACCGATGAGGGGGAAAAAAAGATATTATTCAAAGACTATATCTCGGGGAAAGGGAACCACCTGGCAGAAAGCCTGATCCATATAAATCCGGAGGCTGAGGTAAAACTAAATGGCAATATTGCCTTCATCAGCATGGGGAAAGATAAAATAATAGTGCAGGTGGGAAATGGAACTGTCTCGGTAGAGGATGGCTGGTACTGCCCCGGTTTCGGAGTGAGGATTGCAAACAAGGTGCTGGTGATAAGTAAAGAGCACCTGCCGGCAGAACTGAGTTATTCCATCCGGTATTAATAAATTGTTTAGTATGAGGTGACGTGCTGAAAAAAAATAAAAGATAAGGGCGTATTTCAACTCAATGTTATTGAAAAGATAAAACAATAAAGTATCAGATTATAAAGTATAAAAGAATGTTAAATTTGAATTTTTTAAAGAACCTGTATAATAATTCCCCATTGTGGCTGAAAAATATATATTCAAGCATCCCATATGAGATCAGAAACGGAAAAGAGTACAGGATCTGGAGTAATTTCCTGAAACAGAACCTGAACCACGAGGAATATGAGTTATTGAAGATAAAAGAAACACTAGCCTACAGCTATAAAAATGTGCCTTATTATACCAGGACGTTTAATGAGCTGGGTATGGTGCCTGAGGACGTGAATGATAAGAAGGACCTTAGCCTTTTGCCTTTGATAGATAAATCCATTATCCGTGAGAATTTTGAGGAACTCCAGGCCGGTAAGGTCCTATGGTCAAAACGTTTCTATGTTACAACAGGCGGAACGTCGGGGTTTCAGCACAAATTCTATCAGTCAAACAATGTCTGGAAAAAGGAGCTTGCCTTTATTATTAACTACCTGAAAAGTTTTGGCTATGATCAGAAAAATATAAGAGCATCTTTCAGGGGAGGGGAATTCAGCAACCTGCCCGACAGGATCTACTGGAAAATGAGCCCCATCAATAACGAAGTAAGTTTTTCCCCGTTCCATATTAATTCAAACACTGTCAGGCTATACGTGGAAAAATTAAACGAAATAAGGCCTCAGTTTATCAACGGGTATCCTTCTGCACTTCTGCTTTTAATAAGGAATATACAGGCCCAGAACCTTCGCCTGGCCTATCAGCCCAAAGTCGTATTACTGACGTCGGAAAATTTTACTATCCAGCAGACAGATGAAATCAGGAATTTTTTTAACTGCACAATTACAACTTTTTACGGACATTCAGAACGCCTTATATTTGCTCCGGCAGAAGCGGACCTTAATATTTTTTCAGTCGACAGAAGATATGGGTGTTTTGAACTGGTGGATGACCAGGGTAAGGCAATCAGGGTGAACAACGCACCGGGGGAGATTGTCGGAACAGGATTCGACAATTATGCGATGCCGCTGATCCGATACAGGACAGATGACCTTACCTCATTTGTGGATTATTCATGCCTCAGGGTAACTCAGATCAAAGGCCGGTGGAACCAGGAATTTCTGGACGGGCGCGACCTGCTGAAGGTATCCGTAACGGGGCTGAATATGCATTCTGACATTTTCCAGAATATCCTGGCAATGCAATTCTACCAGCCAAGGGCCGGTGAAGCCGTATTGATAATTGTTACCAAGGATACATTTACAGAATCAGATGCCAGAAAAATCTTACAGGCTTTCAACAAGAAGGCCGGACACGCAATTAAATTCTCACTTGAAAGGAGGGAATCACTCATTCAGACCGAAAGAGGCAAGGCAAAGCTGATAATTAAGGACTATCCCTCTGTAACCGCCAATTCCAACTAATACCTTTCCGGTTACCGGATATAACGCCTGTTATCTGTGCCCGGAATGTCTGTTCAATTTCTTGATTTTCTTTTTAAAATAATATTGTAATCACTATCAGATGAGAAATTTTATGACGAGGAAACATGTGGTATTCTTGACGCACTATTTCCCCCCGGAAGTAAATGCGCCCGCTAACAGGACTTATGAGCATGCCAGGGAATGGGCAAAAGATCTGGACATGACAATAATTACAAATTTCCCCAACCACCCGGACGGTAAGATATTCCCCGGGTATAAGAACAGGTTAATTCAAAAAGAAGTTATAGATGGTATTAATGTAGTGAGATTGTGGACCTTTGTTACTCCAAATGAAGGTTTTTTACTAAGAACAACTAACTATCTCGTTTACATGCTGGCAGCAATAATATATGTGATCTTTTCAGGTATTAAGTTCGATCTGGTAATAGCAACAACACCCCAGTTTTTTTGCGCTCTGGCAGGCAACTATATTTCAAAAGTAAGGAAAAAACCCTTTATACTGGAATTAAGGGACCTGTGGCCTGAGTCAATAATTGCCGTTGGCGCACTGAAAAACAGGATGATAATCAACATTCTTGAAAAGGCTGAACTTAACCTCTACCGTTCAGCAGATAAGATTATTTCCGTCACCAGATCGTTTAAGGAGAACCTGATGCACAGGGGAATAGATCCGGATAAAATAGAAGTTATATTTAACGGGGTATCCGTTTCCACATTTACAAACGGAAAGGATATTTCCAACAAAGAGATTAAGAAGTTCGTGTCCGATGGTTTCATCGTAGGCTATATAGGGACAATAGGTATGGCACATTCGATTAGAACGCTGGTGGATGCCGCAGAAAAACTGCAGGGTACAGCAGTAAAATTCTTAATTGTAGGTTCAGGAGCCGAAAGGGAAAGGCTTGAAAGAATTATTGAAGAGAGGAGACTCAGCAACATCAGGATATTCCCTATACAGAGCAAGTCGGAAATAGCATCAATAATTGACAAGACAAACCTGTTTTGTGTTCATCTTAAAAAAGACCCGTTGTTCAAGACTGTTATACCTTCAAAGCTGTTTGAAGGAATGATGATGAAAAAGCCCGTACTTATAGGTGTAAACGGCGAAGCCAGGGCAATAGTTGAAGAAGCTTGCGGCGGTAAGTACTTCGAGCCTGAAAATTCAGATGACCTGATTGAAAAAATATTCTACTATATGGAAAACTGCGAGGTGGTAAAACTCCATGGTGAGAACGGACATAATTTTGTAATCGAAAAATTCGACAGAAAAAAACTGGCCGCCGAATATCTTGAAGTTATTTACTCCTGTTTTAATGGATATTTTAAGCCAAAATTAATTAATCAAGAGAAAATTTTTTAGGGATGACGGAATGCACAAAACCGGCAACCCTCATTGACATTTAATCAGGATAGTTTACCTTATAATTAAGACATCAACTTACCAACATTATAAGTTCATTTTTAATCTTTTAGAAAAGTTAACTGGAATCGATGACTAATGATGACAGACGGGGTTAAAAATGCATTCTTTGGCTGTGAATAATTTGGATACTATACTCTGAAATATCCATTTATTTATTGAGGTAAAATAGTTAAAGATTTTTCTTCACTAAACTTGGAATTTTAGGAAAGAATAAAACATGAACTTCTTACTTATTTTTTTTACGAGTCTGATATTTACTATCTTTTTTACTCCATATTTTATTTCGTACCTGAAAAAGACTAAAGTGGTGGATTTGCCAGGCAACAGGAGGGTCCACTCTGATATAGTTCCAAGGATGGGGGGACTATTAATATTCCTTGTAACCTCCGTAATGCTCCTTTCATTTACTGAAGAACTGAATTCAATCAGGCTGCTTATCATTTCTGCCAATATAATTCTGCTCGTCGGTATTTTTGATGACATGCTCGGACTGGATTATTCTGCAAAGTTTCTTCTGCAGCTTTCGGCTGCTATCCTGATGCTGTTCTATCTGGCCCCGAAATTCATAAGGCTGGAGCTCTTCGAAATAACTATACCTTATCCGCTTGATTATATAATTCTCGTACTGTTTATCATCGGCGGCATTAACTCAATTAATCTGCTGGACGGAATGGATGGCCTGGTCAGCGGCTTTTCGCTCCTTGTCTTTTCAATTATACTTGCCCTTTCTATTATATCGAATAACACGCTTCTGCTCATTCTTACAACAAGTCTCATGGGCAGCATCCTGGGATTCCTTAAGTATAATGCATATCCGGCAAAGATATTTCTGGGAGATACGGGTTCACTCACACTGGGATTCTTTCTTGTAATTACGTCCTTGCTTACCTCAATCAACTTCAGCCAGGATGTACTTGACCTCACGTTTCCCGTGATGCTGCTGGCAATTCCTCTGGTGGATACAGTGAGAGTTATGGTGATGAGGATTTTCAGGAAACAGAATCCGTTTCTGCCTGATAAGACACACCTGCATCACATTATAAGTAATAACAGCATTTCACACAAGTTTACGGTGTTTTTTATCGAAAGCTTTACAGTTATTTTTATAATACTGTCGCTTTACTACATAAAAGTATCGCATTTTATTCCGCTGATTTTGTTTTTTATTTTCGTGACACTGCTAATATTCGTTGAGCCGGTTATGAGGTTTATGCGCAGGTTCATGCAGATTGACTACGACTTCGAATTGCTTAGCAGATTTCCCGTCAGGAATGTTCTGCTTCTTGAGAAGAGCCTGATATTCCTCTCTTCATTGATAATTGCTTTTATAATAATTGCCTCACTGCCTCAGGCGACAACCCTGAAAAGCAACATCCTGCTTATATTCTTTATTATCGGACTCGTTATGTTTTTCCTTGCCTATGGACATCAGAAAAAACAGAAGGACGTTAGTGATATTTATACATTCATTAATCTGGCGGCATTCTTTACCATTACTAACCTGAACTCGCCAGTGCTGTTTAATATTTCTCTGAGCAGCGTTAACCTGGGACAGCTTACCGAGATAAGCTATTATATCCTGGCACTCATTCTCATCCTGTTTCTGATTGCAAGCGATAAGCTGTTCCCGGTTAAGAAAATAATACTGAATGGCATCGACCTGACTGTAATAGTATTTATACTTCTTACATTTATAGTAAATAGTTTTATTAAATTCCATTTTGACGAGTATTTCAGTATCAGTTTCCTGGAGGCCTTTATATTCTACCTCTGGTATAAAGTAATTATATCGGTCAAAGAGGAAATTACCAACTATCTGTTCTATGCTTCCTTTGCCCTGCCGTTTGCGGCAATTGTTCTGCTGTTGTTCCTGTAACTGAAGAACGGCAGAACAATTCCGGGCGTCTTTACTCCTGATGATTTATATACCTAAAGAAAAGGAAAGAAATGAGAGCATACTTCCTGCGCATAATTTTGCTTGTTGTGCTTCTTGCTTATTATTTTGCCAGTGTTTCAATTTTATCGCACGACCTTATCTATGCGGAGAATTTTGAAAACAAAAACCTGCCCGTAAAGCTGTGGGCTAAGAATGCAGATGTTAAGGTTCATTATCTGGGACTCTCGGATGAAAAGACCCTTAATGGTAAAAAAACACTCAAAGTAGATGTTACCATTCTGGGCAACGGCGAAAAAGATTGCTTTTATTACTGGATCATTCCAATACGCGCTAAACTTTATGGCGATGTTAACTACAAGGCTGACATATGGACCGACAGCCTGACGTCAAAATTTGTAAGCCTGGGCTTCAGTTTCATCTACCCTCCTGATCCGGCGCAGAGTAATCCGGTTGTAAGGGAATTTAATAAATGGTACAGCCTGAAAGGATCGGTGCCTGCTGACAATCTTGCAAACGCAGCGGAAACAGGCACCGGAAAGATGCTGTACTCTTCATATCGTGAGGGACGGATGCCCGACCGCTTCGGTATATTTATACGGGGGAAGGGGGAGCACAGACTCACATTCTACCTCGGCCAGCTGGAACTGAAAGGAAGGACATTTAATCTGTCCGACCTGGGTAAGTATTTGAAGAAACAGTGGCAGAACTATTTCTCAAGATACAGCTTCGTTTCAAACGATAATAATTCCATAGCCGGGAACCTGCCTGAAATTCCTGATACCAGAAGAATCAGGCTCTCTCCCTCAGGACAAAGATTACTTAGTGAATTGTACCAGGACAGGGTGGAAATACTGGAATACTTTAAAGAATTCGAAAATGACAAGGGACTCAATGAAGAAAACTTCGGCCATATGAATTCTCTTGTTTCCTCATTCCCTGCAAAGATAGAAGCGTTAAATGCCGAACTGAATGCTCCGGAGGCTAAAGCCTCTTTCTTTACCTTCCCGGCTACAAAGTTCAATCAGCTTACGGGAATGAATCTTCCGGAGAACATTTCTCAGCTCAGGAAGCTTTCTGCACGCGGATGCCCCGGAGAATATATGTCTTTTACATTTCTGCTTCAGCCCAGAAGCCCTCTGAGGAATGTAACTATGAAGTGGACCGACTTTACCGGTGAAGGGAAAAAGTTCGATGCCCGGGCACTGGACGTCTCGATCGCTAAGGTCTGGTACCAGGCAGGCATAAAATCCTCTGATACACAGCACAAGCACCTGACGCAGGAATTACTGGTAAAGAATGACAGTCTGGTGATGGTTGACTATGGAGAAGAAACTAATTACCTGCTTGTAAAAAATGAAACCGGCAGAAAAAGGTACATTGATATCAGTTCTCCTGCAGCAGAATTTCCTGAGAATATAACTGTTGAGGATAGTAATACACTATTGCCTTTTAACCTGGATGGTGCCACAAACAGACAGATATGGCTTACTGTTCATATTCCTGAGAACGCAAAAGCAGGGAAGTACCAGTCCCGCTTTACCGTAACATCACGCGAGGGCAGGCTTATTGAGTTCCCGGTTGAAATTGAGGTGCTGCCATTTAAGCTGGATGAACCGCGCCTTACATATTCCTTATATTATCACGGGGCTTTGAGGGACTGGAAACTGAGGCCCTTTCACTGCGAGGATAAAACAGCGGAACAGCTGCGCATTGAGCTAAATGATATGAAGGAGCATGGCGTTTTATATCCCAACAATTACCAGGACATCAAGCACCTGGGGGAGAACCTGAGCATCAGAAACCAGGCAGGACTGCCAAACGACAGGCTTTACAGCACACTGCTGGATTGGTTCAAGGGTCCCCCGAAAACACCGGCAGAACTTGACCAGTTAAAACAAAGAATCCTCAAATTCAGATCGGAAGCAGAAAAGTACGGCTATAAGGATCTCTATATTTATGGCATTGATGAAGCCAGGGGAAAAACACTTACCGATCAAAGACCCGGCTGGCAGGCGGCACACGAGGCGGGAGCTAAAATATTTGTGGCCGGATATTATGAAACGTTTTCAGACATGGGTGACCTGCTCGACCTGGCAATTATACAGGGACCTTTAAGCAATGAACAGGCAAAACTGTATCATTCGGCAGGGAACAGAATATTTTCTTATTCAAACCCTCAGGTTGGCCAGGAGAATCCGGAGATATACAGGCGCAATTTCGGTCTCGCGCTCTGGAAGGCAGGCTATGACGGATGCATGAATTATGCCTACCAGAAAAATTACAAAAACTTCTGGAATGATTTCGATAATCCCCGCTACAGGGAGGAAACATTCACCTATCCCTTGAGCAATGGCCTCCTTTCCACCATACAGTGGGAAGGCTTCCGGCAGGGGATTAATGACGTGCGCTACCTGTCAACCCTGCTTAATAAAATCGACTCGCTCAGATCCCGGGGTAAGAATGCGGACGAGCTTCAGAACTGGGTAAATTCAATCGATACCTCCCGCGACCTGGACCAGCTGCGCGGGGAAATTATTGATAAAATACTTACTATAATGCCATTATGAACACAAATTCCTGGCCCTCAGCTATTTCCGTCAAGTATTGAATATGGGTTCATGACCACTGACCACGGATATTTTAAGAAATTCACACGATTCCCGGCGCTGCCTTCAGCGCCTTTTTTATGTCCGGCAAATGGTTGTACCAGGTTTTGGGTTAGGAAAATTCCATCCTTTTTTGTAATTTTATCAACTATGATAAAATTTCAACACACATTCTACTAACGCGATCCATTAGCAGGGCCGTTTCTTTAAGCGCCTCTGCATCCAGACCCCATTTTGTACAAATCAGATTTATCCAAGGGAATTTTATAAGAAGTGCCGGCGTTTTCAGCACGGGCAGTTCATGTAAATGTTAAATGAAGAAGGCAATAAAAAGAAAATGAGTAATATTAAGGAAATAAATAAAAGAAGGACCCTGGCAATTATCAGCCACCCTGATGCCGGCAAAACAACTTTAACTGAGAAATTTCTGCTGTTCGGCGGTGCCATTCAGACAGCAGGAGCGGTAAAATCCAACAAAATCAAGAAGAGCGCCACGAGCGACTTTATGGAAATTGAGAGGCAGAGAGGTATTTCCGTGGCAACCTCTGTTATGTCCTTTGACTATAATGAGGTGAGAATTAATCTGCTGGATACCCCGGGTCACAAGGACTTTGCCGAGGACACCTACAGGACACTAACGGCAGTTGACAGCGTGATTCTGGTGGTGGATTGCGTAAAAGGTGTAGAGCCTCAGACCGAAAAGCTTATGGAAGTCTGCAGAATGCGCAAGACCCCCGTAATAATATTTATTAATAAACTTGACCGCGAGGGCAGGGATCCTTTTGAACTGCTGGATGAACTTGAGGACAAACTCTCCATCAGAGTCCGCCCGCTAAGCTGGCCTGTAGGCAAGGGATTTTCTTTCAAGGGCGTTTATAATCTGTATGATAAAAGCTTTAACCTATTCCGCCCTAATAAAACTACTCTGGATGATAACCTGCTGGTAGTACAGGATCTTAATGATGAGATTCTGGAGGAAAAACTCGGCCTGGACCCATTAACACAGCTTAAAGATGATGTTGCACTGATCGAAGGCGTATATGAGCCGTTTGAAAGGGAAAAATACCTGCACGGCGAACTGGCCCCGGTCTTTTTCGGAAGCGCGATCAATAATTTTGGCGTAAAAGAGCTTTTAGATACCTGTATACACGTTACCCCCACTCCAAAGGGAAGACTTACCGACCAGAGAATGATACACCCTCATGAGGAACAGTTCAGCGGCTTTGTGTTCAAGATCCATGCTAACCTGGATCCCAAGCACAGGGATAGGATAGCATTCCTGAGGATCTGTTCCGGAAAGTTTGAAAGGAATAAGTTTTTCCATCACGTTAGACTGGATAAGAATTTCCGCTTCTCGAGTCCCGCCACCTTCATGGCCCAGGAGAAGAACCTGGTGGAGGAAGCGTTTCCGGGGGATGTTGTGGGGCTTTATGATACCGGCAACTTTAAGATAGGTGATACGCTGACCGAAGGTGAAAAGTTAATGTTTAAGGGCATTCCCAGTTTTTCACCCGAAATCTTTAAAGAGTTAATAAACCTGGATCCAATGAAGACCAAACAGCTGGATAAAGGCATTCAGCAGCTTACTGATGAGGGCGTGGCACAGCTGTTCATTCAGCAGCTGGGCAACAGGAAAATAGTAGGAACCGTAGGTGAACTGCAGTTTGACGTTATACAATACCGCCTGGAGCATGAGTACAGTGCTTCATGCCGTTTCAAACCTCTGAACTTCTATAAAGCATGCTGGATTACCGCAGATGATCCGAAGAAAATTGAGGAGTTCATCCGCTATAAGCCTGAAAATATTGCAGCGGATAAAGAGGGAAACCTTGTCTACTTTGCTGAGTCACAGTGGCTGCTTAACAAGGCAATTGAAAATAATAAGGGTATTACATTCCATTTCACGTCGGAATTCAAGGTCAGTTAAAATACAATGGCCGGGATCCCTACTCGGGTCCCGGCCACAAAACTTCACTTTTTATCTACACCATCAACGCTGTTACATATCCCCATTCATAGGATGGTTCCTCATGCCCCTGCCCATGCCTGGTCTTCTGCCCATGAATTTGCCCTTCATTCTTTCGCCCATCATAGGTGCATTTTTGCGGAATATGGCTTTCTGGTCGTCGTTCAGCAGATTATAGATCTTGAACCAGTTTTGAATAGAAGAGGTTTTCATCTTAGCCTGGATGTCGCTGTTTTTCTTTGACAGATCCAGGATTTTATTTTCATCTATATCCTTGCCCAGGAACAGGTTCTTCATTTCGATTCTGTTTTTTTCAACTTCAGATTTGAGGTCCACCATTTCCTTCTGGTGATCGAGTTTGAGCTTTGCGATCTGATCCTTCTGATCCTGGCTCAGATTCAGCTCCTGCATGAGCTTTTGACGGGCCGGAGGTCTGTTGTCGTTATTTTTCTTTCCGTTTTGTGCGAACAGGCTGTTTAATGGCGAAACCGAGATTAAAGCTATCATTATGATAAATAAGATTTGCTTTTTCATTTTATCACTCCTTTTTATAAATTAAGTAAGTTAATTATTGTTTCTACAACTTGGACATTTGAAAAAATACCCGGGTTTAAATTCACCAAAGAACACGCATGCGATCAGTAAAATAATTATTTGCTTATTGGACAAGCCTCCCGCGCAGTTGGTTTAAAGTGTCGCATAATACCACTTGCGCACTCCGGTGAACCAGGGTAAACAGCATGTGTGTAAAGGATTATTTAGCAGGCAGATTATTAAGCGAAAATGACAGCGGAATATGGAGGAAGAGCCGGGGAACAGAATTTAATATGAAAATTAAACCTTTTGTTGCCTGGATATGTCTAATTTTCGAACTGTACAAGAGCATATGGCTGAAGATAAAGATTTCGAATACATAAAACAATTTATTGACGGCAATGAAAATGCCTTCAATATGCTTGTGCAGAAATATCAGCAGAAGATATACTGGCACGCCAGGCGGATGCTGGGTAACCACATGGATGCTGATGAAGTAACTCAGGAAGTGCTGATAGTCATGTATAATAAACTCAGGAACTTTAGCGGTAAGTCTTCATTATATACGTGGATCTTCAAGATCACTACAAACAGGTGCATCAACCAGATCAACCGCAGGAAGCTTAAAAAATTCCTGTTCCTGGAGGATGCCGAGTACGACAGGCTGAAGGATAGTTCCGATATTGTCGGTGATATTGAAGCTAAGGAAAAACTTAAAAAACTGGACAATGCTTTGCAGCAGCTGTCCGTTAAGCAAAGGGAAGTGTTTGCCTTCCGGAACTTTGATGAACTGTCGTATGAAGAAATTTCCGAAATAACAGGCAAGACTGTTGGCGGATTAAAAGCTAACTATTTTCACGCGCTGAAAAAAGTAACGGAGCTTATGAAAGAAAATGAAAATGAATAATAAGGTATTAATGTATCTTGCCGGCAGCCTTACAGAGGCTGATCGGAAGGTTTTTGAGCTGGAACTTGAACAGGATCCCCGGTTGCGCAGTCAGCTGGAGGAAGCCCGGGGGATGCTCGTTAAGCTGAGGGAGTACGGTAACCCGGAGGCTGATACCCATTATTTTACAAATCTTCTCCCGGCAGTAAGAGCAAGGATATCAGGTAAAAAGAAATTCAGCCTGTATCCCAAACTGGCCTATGTCTTGCCGGTTCTGGCTGTAATTGCATTTTTTATTTTTAAGCCATTCAGCAGCAAAAATGCTGACGCGGTGGATATTAACAGGACAGTTACGGAAATGAATGATCAGGCGAAGTCAGATATTCTGAATTCTATGCTTGTCAGCGAGAGCGGTTCAATCAGAACCGACATGCTGCCTGAGAATTCCGGGGAGGTAATTGAAAGCCGCGTTGCAAACGAGCTGTATAAGACGGAAGAAATCAAATCACAGTATATTGATACAGATGAGCTGATTAATAATCTGTCCAGTGATGAGGCTGAAGAAATATACAATAATATGATTCATAAAAAGATTCTTTAGGAGATTGCATGAAAAGAATATTATTAATCCTAATAATTTCTGCGGCAGCTTTAGGTTCAGCCTATGCACAGGGCAGGATGCACAGGAGAATGGATAAGGCCCAGGAAAGAATTGAGGAGCTTGAAAAAGTAAAGCTCGTGGAAACCCTTGAACTTAGTGACGATGCTATGACAAAATTCTTTAACCGAAGGAAGGATTTTAAGGAAAGAATGAGGGCGCTCACTGAGCAGAAAGAAGAAAAACTTAACCAGCTCCAGGATATGCTGAATAATGAGGATAATTCCGACAAGAATGAGCAGAATTTCAGGAAATATGTAGACGAAATTGTGCAGATTGATGCAACTATTGGTAAATCGAGGAGCGAATTCTATAATTCACTCAGGGATATCATGAATTATAAGCAGATTTCTAAGCTCATGGTCTTTGAAAGGAACTTCAGAAGGGAAATAATTGATATAATTGCCAAAGAAAGAAAAAGAAAATTTGAATGATTGAAAAAAAAGTATTGATTTTTTGATCTTCTAAGCCTATTTTTACGGTGCTACTGCGGAAGTGGTGAAATTGGTATACACGCTATCTTGAGGGGGTAGTGCCTTAACTGGCATAGGGGTTCAAGTCCCCTCTTCCGCACAAAAAAAAGCCTTCCATAAAACGGAAGGCTTTTTTCGTTTTAAAAATCCCCGGGTCGCTATTTCCCCGTAGTTCCTGTGCTGGTCCTGGGGTGGTAGAGAATGTTCAGCGTAATGGAGAAGGTAGTAAATGCGCTCTCATTGGAGCTTTTTCCGAACAGGTTGACCAGGTTGAGCTTAAAACCTGCATCCAGGTCAAGCTGGTCCAGGACGCCAAAATCCACTCCGGCACCCAGACCCAAACCCCATCTGGCCTTGCTGTCGAAATCTATTTCCCTCGTGCTGTTTGGGTAAACCCTCTTGAAGACCGTCTGTCCCTGGGCATTTAGCTGTACCTCCAGTGTTGCATAGGGCGAAACAGGCTCCGGGCTGAAAAGATATTCACCACCAAAGGCAACGGTGAATATATTGGTAGATGTTTCCAGGTCAATTGCAGTAGTGGGGGATATTATAACATTATTTCTGCTTCCGCTGAATGATGTATATATTATCTGACCCGTCAGTCTTAATGGCAATGGCTGAAGGCCGATTTTAATTTTACCTCCAATGTGGTAGTTTGACTTAAAACCAAAATTGGCACCGGTTGTGTCAATTTCCCCTGTGTAGGAGCTGGGTCCAAGAATGTAAGTCAGCCCCCCACCGAATCCATATTTAAGGTTTTGCGGGTATGCTGCAGATGCCATGGCAATTACAAAGAACACCATTATAATCGGAACAAATCTCTTCATTTTGCCTCCTTCAAAGCTTATATAATTTAATATAAAAAGCACTTACCTAAAGTAAAGGTCTTAATTTGTGGGATTTTTGGGCTATTTGTGGGGAAATGGTGTTATGATAGGCCCTTAAGGCTGCTTTTTTAAACAGTCTTAAGGGCCATAAAGAAATATGAGAGTCCGGAGTTTTACCGGATTACAGGATAGGGAAGAGGAGGCTCAGCGTAACGTTCAGCGTATTGAAGCTTTCCTCGTCATTCTTTTTCCCGATGAAATTGAGAAAATTGTATTTAACGGTGGCATCTATGTCTATTCCAGGCAGAATACCGATGTTAAGACCGGCGCCAATGCCCAGACCCATCCTGGAGCCGTTGTCAGTAGAACTTTCCAGATTATCACCACCCGGCATGGAGAGTTTAAGCTTTGTCGAATTCTGCGAGTTCAACTGCAGGTCAGCCGTAAGATATGGGGCAATCGGACCCGGAATCAGCATATACTCGGCACCTGCTGAAAGGGTAAGCAAACTTGTACTGGTTTCCATCTTTACTGCTGAAACTGTACTGGGGATTTCCATCCATCCGGTATAAAGGCCTTCCTTAGTACCCTTAAAAGAGGTATACACTATCTGCCCGTTGAATTTCAGTGGAATTACAGGAAAACCCAGTTTCAGCTTTGCGCCTATGTGATAGTTGGATTTAAAGCCGAGATTGCTGCCCAGTTCATTAATGTCATTTTTGTACACATCCGGTTTCTGAATGAAAGTCGGACCTCCGGTTATTCCAAGACTGAGGCTCTGAGCGGATATAGATGCAGAACCAAGGACAAGGATAGAGATGACCGAAATCAAAAATCTTTTCATGCGGACTCCTATAATATTGTGATGAGCAAAAATAGTAAAAAACCGGCAGTCTCAAAAGCAGAATACAATCCTTAAAATAAAAAAAGGCAGCCTCAGTATATGAGGCTGCCTCAAAATCTAGAATCAGATTACCTGTATGCTAAAATTTATAAGCGACACCCGCTGTTATGAACCCAAGCCCGTAGCCAACTTCACCAAAAACAGCAAACCTGGGGTTGAAATAGTAGCGGACTCCGCCATGGAACCCAAAGAAAGCGTAGCTGCCTGATGCAGAAAAATTGCCGAGCACGCCTGTTGGTTCAGTTACACTTACAACTGTATAGCCGAGCGTGAGTCCCGCATAACCATCCAGATTCTCTACATCTTCAAGGAAATGATATTCGCCCCTGGCTCCGATGAGGAAATAGCTGTATTTCCAGCTATAGCTATCATTAAATCCAAAATCCTCTGTAGATGTGGTATAAGCCATAATACCGCCAATAGATATCTTGTCTTCGATACCATACTGGAAGCCTGCGCTGATAGGCGGCATTCCTGCACTACCATAAGTACCATAGAAGCCGAATCCAATGCCCAGCTGGCCTATTTTATCTCCTTTCTGAAACGGAGCTCCCATCATTGTCTGAGCGGAAACGTCTGAGGCCAGAAATGTGAAAACTATTACCAGGGCAGTAAAAATTTTAAAAATGGACTTCATTGAAAACCTCCTTAATGTTAAATAATAGTTATTAAAATGAGCGAAATAAAAACGTAATCCTGCACAATATAAATCAGGTGAATTACATAACGTGAGTTAAAAAATTAATAACATCGGAATTTAAAAGAGCCGTTTTCTCAACCGTTAATTCATTATACTGAATCCATTTGCCGGTGAATACAACATGCCTGGGAAAGCATGCGTAATGCCCGGATATGAGAAACGAAAAATAATAATAAAAATTAATATCTGAACTTAAGTATCGGGATCTTTTTTAATATATAAAAAAGATTTTAAATAGCAATTGATATGGGTCAGCCCCCGTATGCCTGTTCATTCTAAAGAAGGTACGCGCAAAAACTATGAGTATTCAGGCCCAAAGCATAAATTGCGGTATATAAATGCATAGAAACATATACTTTTCGATTTTAGTATAAAACACAGGATAACTTGCTTAATTATAACACATAGAGTAAATTTGTGTACAAAAAAAATTGGAGTCCGACGTGTCGACCGTAAATAATATGATCGTTAACTTTGTACAGGTTTTACCAAAACCTGTCGTGAAGATTTTTGCGCAAAAATACATTGCCGGCGAATCTCTTCAGGATGCTGTCAGAGTAGTTAAAGAATTAAATTCCAAAGGAATATTTGCTACTATTGACGTTTTAGGAGAGGCTATTCAGAATAAAAGCGAGGCCCTTGAGGCAAAGAATGAATGCCTGGAAGTACTGGATGCAATCAGGGAAAATGACCTGAAGGCAAATATCTCAGTTAAACCTACTCAGCTGGGACTGGTCATTGATAAGGAATATGGTCTCAAACAGATCTCTGAAATTACGGAAAAAGCCAAAAAAATGAACAATTTTGTGCGTCTGGATATGGAAGATTCCACGGTTACAGATGCAACGTTTGACCTCCTGAAATGCCTCAAGGAAAAGTATGACAACGTGGGTGTTGTTGTGCAGGCATATTTAAAGAGAACCCTTAGCGACGTTTTGTTGTTAAATAAATTTGGCACCAACTACCGTTTGTGCAAGGGTATCTATATCGAACCCGAAAACATTGCATACAAGGACAGGCAGAAGATCAGGGATAACTATCTCGAAATCCTGAAAGCCATGTTCAGCGAAGGCAACTACGTCGGTATAGCTACTCATGACGATTACCTGGTAGATGGTGCTTACAGACTGATCAAAGAAATGAACATTCCCAAGGATAAATATGAATTCCAGATGCTCTACGGCGTCAAGGAGAACCTGAGGGATAAAATTAACGCCGACGGCCATAAGATAAGGATTTACGTTCCTTTCGGTAAAAACTGGTATAAATACTCCATAAGAAGACTGAAGGAAAATCCACAGCTGGCCTGGTATATTACAAAAAGTATTTTCACGTTTAAATAAAATAAATGAATGTTATTGGAATAGAAAGTTCTTGCGATGAGACTTCGGTAGCTATTATAAGTGATGGTAAATTAACGTCAAACTTGATTTCTTCACAGGATTTCCATGTGAAATATGGAGGTGTAGTTCCCGAGCTTTCGAGCCGGGCTCATTTACAAATAATTGTACCTTTAATGAAAGATGCCCTAAAGCAGTCGGGTCTGACGCTTCAGGATATTGACGTAGTTTGTGCTACAGCAGGCCCCGGCCTGATCGGGGCCCTGCTGGTTGGCCTGACCTTTGGCAAATCACTTGCTTATTCCCTCGGGAAGCCTTTCATACCTGTTAATCACATTGAGGGGCATATATACTCGGGCTTCCTTATGGAGGAAAAACCGGTATTCCCGTACCTGGCTCTAGTGGTTTCTGGCGGGCATACCCTTCTGCTCATAGTTAAAAGCGACTCCGAGATTGTAAGACTAGGCACGACGGTTGACGATGCGGCCGGAGAGGCATTTGACAAGGTTGCAAAAATGCTGGGACTCGGTTATCCCGGGGGACCCAAAATTCAGAAAACCGCTGAAATGGGAGACCCTAAAAAAATCGCATTTCCCGTTGCAAGCCTGAAAAATCCTTATGATTTTTCTTTCTCCGGGTTAAAGACCGCGGTACTGCGCTACCTGCAGAATACATACGGGAAGGACAAGGCTGTGCCTGAGGCCGATCTGCCTGATATTACGGCTTCATTCCAGAATGCGGCTATCAGGGCGCTCATACAGAACACAGAAAGGGCACTGTGCGAAAATGACATTGCTTCAATGTCGCTTGCAGGCGGTGTGGCGGCTAATAAGGCGCTCAGGAATGCATTTACCAGTCTGGCCAAAAAGTACAACAAAAAACTTGTCATCCCTGACTTTGTGTACTGCGGCGATAATGCTGCAATGATCGCTTACAGGGGATATAAAATGTACGGGAACGGACTCCGGTTCTCCCTAGATTATAATGCATTTCCCGGTTTGTCATCAAATTCATTTTTAAAGGTATAATTTGTTCGGAAAAAACAGCTTGAAAAATATAGATGCCCTTCCCGAAGAAAAGAAGGTGGCGCTTCTCGGTAAAATGAGAAAACGAATAGACTTTTACGATAAGATCCTGGTATACCTACTTAATAAAAGGACTTCAACGGCTGTATTGATAGGACGCATTAAGATTTCTCTTAACCAGCCTACATATAATCCGGATCGCGAAAGAGATGTGTTAAAGAAAATTACTATGATGAATAAAGGTCCCTTATCCGACGAATCTCTCGAAAGGATCTATGAAAGGGTATTGGACCAGTCAAGAGCAACCCAAAAAGCAGAATCACCAAAAATCGATGCAAAATAATTCTTCTGGACCGGGGGGAAAGAAATCATTTAAGGATTTACTTACTAAGAGGGAACTGATAGCCGTTGTATCGGTTTTTGCCGTTATTCTTAGCATATTCATTTATACCTTCTTTACCCCTAATTATTATAACTGGCCGTCTCCCTATACCTTTGAAATAAGGCATGGAATGACTCTGAATAATACAATTGATTCCCTGTACAACAGGGGGATCATACCCAGTAAAACGAATATGCGTATTGCCGCTTTTATCATGGGGGGCGGAAGAAATATTAAGGCCGGCAGGTATAAAATCCCTAATGGACTGAGCTATGTAAGCCTTATGGACCTGTTCATTAACGGCAAGCACGAAATAGCCGCGCTGCTCGCATTCCCCGAAGGCTTTACTATATATCAGTTCGCACATATACTGCACCAGAGGCTCAATCTGGATTCCCTGCAGGTATTGCGCCTGTGCAGTGATAAGAAATTACTGGATTCCCTGGGCGTGGATTCTCCTTCACTGGAAGGATACCTGATGCCCGATTCCTACTATTTCTACGAAAATACCCCCGCTACGGTTGTGATACGCAGACTAAAGGGGGAGTTTAACAAGTTTTTAAACGACAGCCTGAAGACCCGCATCAGCAAAATGAAGTATGACCTGAACGAGGTGCTTACAATTGCATCAATTGTCGAGGGTGAATCAAGCAGAATATCCGAATACCCGGTCATTGCCGGAGTATACTATAACCGCCTGAGGACAGGAATGAAACTTCAGGCCGACCCTACCGTACAATACGCACTGCTGGGAAGATGGAGAAGGCTGTATAACAAGGACCTGCTCATTAATTCACCCTATAATACGTATCTGAATTACGGATTGCCCCCGGGCCCGATTAATAGTCCCGGCAGAGCCGCCATTCTGGCTGCCTTGTACCCGGCAAAACATAATTATATTTATTTTGTGGCCGATGGCACCGGGGGACATAAATTTTCTTCTACATATTCCCAACACCAAAAATTAGTGAGAGACTACAGAGCATGGCTGGAAAAACAATCCTCAAAAAAATAGTACTTATACTGATCTCTGCCTTGCCGGCTGTCTTTCTCAGCTGTGCCAATCAGCTTCCTCCGGGAGGGGGGCCCATTGACTATACGCCACCGGAAATTGTATCTGTATACCCTGAGAGCGGTACAATAAATTTCAAAGATGACCATTTTGAGGTTACCTTTTCCAAGTACGTCGACAGGCGCTCTGCACAGGACGCCATCTTTATTTCGCCTCCCGTTGAGGGGACACTGGAATATGACTGGAGCGGAAAAACCCTTAGAGTGGATTTCCCATCTAAACTGAAGGACAGCGTTACCTATATCGTTACCTTTGGAACTGACCTGGTGGACCTGAATAACCGGAACAGAATGGCACAGGCATACTCATTTTCATTTTCAACCGGCAGCCAGATAGACAAGGGGATCATCAGCGGCAGGATCTATACCAAAGAGCCATCCGGTATCCTTCTTTTTGCGTATCCTAAGACAGGCGCCGAAATAAATCCTGTCAGCGAAAAACCCAAGTATATTTCGCAGGCGGGAAAGAACGGGGATTATAAGATGCTGGGACTCGCATCAGGCAGCTACAGAGTATTTGCAGTAAAAGATGAATTCAGGACATTTACCTACCGTATAGGAGATGACCTCTATGGAGCCCCTTATACCGACGTCACTCTTTCAGAACGTGATACTGCATTTAACAACCTCGACTTTTTTATGACAAAAGAGGATACGGTTAAGCCGCGGCTCGTTTCTGCCACGATGACCGACCGCAACCATATACTCATCGGGTTCAGCGAAGAGATTGACAGCACCATGTTCAATTCCAATAATTTTTTCATATACGACTCCACCACTTCGGGCGGGTATAAACCTCTCTACGCATTTCAGGGAAGAACAAAGAAAACAGAAATGGTCCTTTCTGTAAAAACACTGCTCAATGAACAGGATAACGTATTCCTGACTGTTAAGAAGATCGGCGATCTGGCCGGAAACACCACCCTTAACGATTTTGTCCGGATTACAGTAACTGCCAAACCCGATACCTCGGCTCCTAAACTGTTTCAGACT
>JBLMZM010000183.1:0-23904 GCA_050258815.1 Ignavibacteriales bacterium | reverse complement strand
GGAGTTTACTTGATCACACGGTGATTCATGCATCACGCTGTGAGGTCCGGAGTTTTGGGAAGTGGCTGTGAAATGTCAGCAAATAATCAGGAGGGGAGTTTGGGGATCGTGAAGTAAAATGTTGAGCCCTGGCCGGACCGGCTTTCCACCCAGATCCTGCCTCCGTGGAGTTCAACAATCTTCTTGCAGACCGCGAGTCCTATGCCTGTACCAGAAAATTTTTCACGGCTGTGCAGGCGCTGGAATATTACGAATATTTTCTCTGCATACTGCGGGTCAATACCAATGCCGTTGTCACTCACTGAGAAGATCCATTCTTTTCCTTTGTCTGCTGCTCCGATTTTTATTTCCGGGGTTTTCCCCGTGGTAAATTTAATTGCGTTGCTGATCAGGTTCTGGAACAGCTGAATGAGCTGTGTCTGGTCGGCTGTAATTTCCGGCAGGGGATCATTTGTTATTACCGCTCCGGTTTCCTGTATGGTGAGGCTCAGGTTCTTTTTAACAGTATCCAGGATGGCCTCACATTTTACGGACTGGAAGGATTTACCGCGTGTTGAAACCCTTGAATACTCAAGCAGGTCATTTATAAGCTGCTGCATCCTGCCGGCCCCGTCGGTAATAAAGCTGATATACTCACTTGCATTTGCATCCAGCTTATCCTTATACCGTCTTTCAAGCAGCTGAGTAAAGCTCTTGACTGTCCGTACGGGCTCCTGCAGGTCGTGTGAAGCCACGTACGCAAATTGTTCAAGCTCCTTGTTTGAACGTTCCAGCTCTTTCAGTGTGACTTCAAGCTTAACCTGGTTAATTTTTTGTTCATGGATGTCGGTAGTGCTTCCGAACCATTTGATGATCTTTCCTGATAAATCCTTCAGCGGAATGCCTCTGCCCAGCTGCCAGCGGTATTCGCCGTCGTGTCTTTTCAGCCTGAATGTAACCTCATAAATATTGCCGGTACTGAGGGCATTTTTCCATGAATCCACCGTTCCGGCCACATCATCAGGATGAACTACCTGCTGCCATTCCCATCCCATTGTTTCCCCGGGATTAAATCCCGTATATTCATACCAGCGTTCGTTAAAATAATCCATGTATCCGTCAGGTTCGGCTGACCAGACAATCTGGGGCATTGCATCTGCCAGCTGTCTGAAGCGTTCTTCGCTTCTTGAGAGGGCTTCTTCAATAGCCTTGCGCTGGCTGATATCCTCGACGGCTGAAATATAAAATTTAAGGTTGCCTTTCTCGTCACGGGCGCTGGATTTTGTAAGGTATACCCAAACCAGGCTGCCGTTCCTGTGAATGAAGCGTTTCTCCATGGAATAGGAAGAGATTGTGCCATTTCTCAGCTGTGCAAGATAAACTTCTTCTTCTTTCAGGTCATCTGGATAAGTAACATCCATGAAGGTCAGTTTCGAAAGTTCCTCCTCACTGTAACCCAGAATCTCGCGGTACCTATGGTTGATACGGAGCCATTTAAAGTCGATGCTGATGTGGCCGATTCCTATATTTGCCTGTTCAAAGGTGCTTCTGAAAAGAATTTCGCTATCATCGAGCCTGGAATATATTTTTTTGCGGATGGTCTGCAGGTAAGCGGTTATTACCAGAATAACGATGAACATCAATCTGTTAAACAGACCTATTCTGGGTGAAATTCCTGCCGGATCCAGCATAAATCCTAAAACGGTCAGTAAGGCGCCGGCAAAAGCAGTGGTATAAATATATGTCTTTGTAAGATATTTTGTTGGGAGGACGAGCAGGGGAATAATGTACAGCAGCCATATGGAATATCCAAGGGGAGTTACAATATCCCATATGAAAACACCGGCCATAAGGAGAACACTGCTAAGGAAAACCAGAAATGAGTATTTTGAATTAAGTTTCATAAAGGATATAAAAAATTAAAAAACAAATTAAACCCCCTGAGTTAAAAAGGCAAGAAAAATATGTCTGCCTTTTTCCGGGAGCCGGATTAGCCCGGATTCTCAGCTCCTGTGGTCGATATTTCTTTCAGCCGTTTTTTTTTGAATCGTAAAATAAAATGTCGATCCCTTGCCCGGTTCAGAATTGACCCAGATCCTGCCGTGATGACGTTCAACTATTTTCTTGCATACAGCGAGTCCAATCCCTGTACCGGGGAATCTTTCCCTTTCATTCAGGCGCTGGAATATTACAAATACCCGCTCGCTGAACTGGGGTTCAAAACCCATCCCGTTATCACTGACTGAGAACTGCCATTCACTGTCCTGGTCCTCGGCTGAAATTTTAATTTCCAGGGGACGGTCATCCCTGAATTTTATTGAATTGCCAATGAGGTTGCGGAAAAGCAGCTCCAGCTGTTTGCTGTCACCCGGTACAATGGGCAGCGGATTTACAGTAACGCTCGCGTTGGATTCACTGATGGTATTACCCATTTTTTCAAGCACCTGTTCAACTACTTTATTGCAGTCCACCTGGCTGAATGGGATGGATTCTGCTCCCAGTCTGGAATAATCAAGCAGGTCCAGAATGAGCTGCTGCATGCGTTTAGCCCCTTCGGTAATAAAATCTATATATTCATTTGCTGCCGGTTCGAGCCTGTTCTTATAACGCCTTTCAAGCAGCTGGGAGAAGTTATGTACCATCCTTAAGGGTTCCTGGAGGTCATGTGAGGACACATAGGCAAACTGTTCAAGGTCCTTATTGGTGCGTTTCAATTCATCTACAGTATTATAAAGCTCTTCTTCCGTCTTGTGCCTTTCTGTTGTATCCACGGCCATGCTTATCCACAGGTATCTGCCGTCATGGAATCTGCCGAGAGGGGCAGAATGAAATTCCCAGATGACCTTTTTGCCTGACCAGGTGGTAACTGTGAGTTCCCTGCTGTTTTCATTTGAGTTGTCAAAAAGTAAATCCGGATTGTTCCCGGATTTATTATCCATGTTCAGTAAGGCCTTCTTTCTGAATGCTTCAAGCGTGGGAATATCCTGGCGTGAATAGCCGGAAAGTTTTGTCCATGCCTTGTTTACCGAAATTACAGAGCCATCCTCAGCGTGAATCATGGTGGGAATGGGGGAGCCCTGCATTGCCCGCCTGAAGCGCTCCTCACTCTGCAGCAGCGCTTCTTCCGTGTTCTTGCGCTTTGAAATATCTTCAACCGCCGAAATATAGAACAGCATTTTTCCACTGGAATCATTAGCCCTGGATTTTGTAAGATAAACCCAGATCAGACTGCCGTCCTTGCGGATAAACCGCTTTTCCATGGAATAAGACTGCAGGCTCCCATTCTTCAGCTTCTCCAGCAGGGGCATTTCTTTTTTAAGGTCGTCCGGATAGGTCACATCGAAGAATGTCATCTTTGAGATTTCATCTGTGGTATAACCCAGAATGTCACAATAGTGCTGGTTAATGAGAAGCCATTTAAGGTCGGGACTTATGTGTCCGATTCCTATGAATGCCTGTTCAAACGTGCTGCGGAACAGTATTTCACTCCTTGTGAGTTCCGAGTAGGTTTTTTTCCTCTGGAGCTGAATATAAACCACAATCCACAGGACTGCAATATAGAGTATTCTGTTGAACATAATCGGGTTGCTCAGGTTTCTCATTATGTCGAGTGCCAGTCCGATTATCAGAAACAGTGTATTTGCCGCTGCGATGGAATATAGGTACGATTTTGTAAGGAACTGATTAGACAGCAGAAGCAGGGGAATAATATAAAGCAGCCAGACTGAATAATCATTCGGGATGAATATGTCCAGTGTAAAAGTAACAATAACAATTGCAACATTGATTACTATGGCCAGAAAGAAGAATTTATTTGATTTCATACAATCTTTCTTTAGGGAAACATTTATTCAGTGTTGTCATAAAGATAATAAGTCCGATATTAAGTTTCCGTTATCATAACAGGGAAAGACAGCAGCTGCTTCTGACCCTGCCAGGACCCTGATAATATAATACACCCCCTTACGGGAAATAGTTTCCGCTAAAAACCGGCCGGGAAAGGATCCAGTGTTTCCGTTATCCGGCATCATTTAAACAACCAATGCCTGAGAGTGGAGCTGATCCGGAACATAAAATCATCAAAATTAGTGGATTTGATTATATACCCGCTTGCAAACAGCTCCTGGCTGCGGTTCATATCGCGGTCAGATTCCGAGGAAGTCAGTATTATTACCGGTATATGATTCAGGTTCATGTCGTTTCTGATTTCTGCCAGGACCTCTAATCCGTTTTTAATTGGCATGTTAAGGTCCATAAGAACCAGATGCGGAGTTAAAGCTCCCGAGTAGTTAGCTTCTTTCCTCAGGAATTTCAGTGCTTCGTTTCCGTTCCAGGCAATATTGATATTGCATTCAAGTCCACAAATTTCCAATGCTTCTTTAATTAGCACAATATCTGCCTGATTATCTTCAACGAGAAGGATTTCAGGTCTTGTGTTTTCATTATTATGACCCATCAGGCCCCCTTTTCCAAATTGGTCTCTTGATACAAAAATATTATAAAATTACATTAAATCAAGTACGGAGATAAAAAGCCCTTGGAGGGAGCTGCCGGGGAGTAAAATAGAAAGCCCCGGAGTCCGTGGAGGATCCGGGGCAGAAGCATTCTGATTTACATTTTCTTTTTTCCTTTACCCGCAGTTATTTCATAAGCACCATTTTACGGACCTGCATGAAGCCTTCCGTACTGATCCTGTAGAGGTAAACACCGCTCGGCAGGTTACGGCCGTTAAAGCTGAGTTCATAATTGCCGGCTTTCTTATATTCGTCAACCAGTGTTGAGAGTTTCTGACCCACAATGTTAAACAGCTCAATTGTAACCCTGCCGTCGTTGGCGAGACCGTATTTAACTCTGGTTTCCGGGTTAAAGGGATTGGGGTAGTTCTGTTCCAGGAAATAATGGTCCGGAGCTGACCTGCCCGTCTGAACAATGCTGGTTGGTCCGTTTACGTTCATATTCCATACCAGCGAACTCGTATCCTTTGAATTATATACCAGCACTTTCACCTTAAAGCTGCCGCCGCCGGTGCCTATGAAGGAGAAGGTGGAGTCGGTACCACGTTTTATTGAATCCACATACCAGACATAGTTTACTTTTTCGCCGTAGGGATCAAATACCTTCAGTGAAAGTCTGATGGTATCCTTTGAATTGAGGCTAATATCCCTTCTGTTGACGTCAAGCAGTTCTCCGTTGACGGTGTCCTTAACCAGTACAAAAGGTTTCCATGAAACGATTTCGGGAGGAAAGCCGCCTCTCATAAATTTAGTGAGTATGTTAGAAAAAATCTTGTGTACCATTGGATCTTTTTCGAGTCCCAGCGTCCAGTTAATTGAGGCAGAATTAAAAACAGCGCCGCCTTTGGGGTTAACCATGAGTCCCATGGTTACCGGGAGTCCCTTCGTATAGCTGGCCGCTTCGCAGGGTGATGTGCCGAGTATGCGGTAGTTGGTGGGGGTCATATCGGTTCCAGTAACTACAGGTATCCCGTCCCTGTACTGGAACAGGGCTGCATCAACTTCATAACCCACTATTGCTGTGGACGAATCATTGGGGAGTCTGCCGAATTCATCGCCGTCTTTCAATCCCGTATTATTGTATATCCAGTGCTGTGAGTTCCATACTCCGTA
This sequence comes from Ignavibacteriales bacterium, assembly GCA_050258815.1. Classification (GTDB taxonomy): domain Bacteria; phylum Bacteroidota; class Ignavibacteria; order Ignavibacteriales; family SURF-24; genus JAAXKN01. Next base: position 18,298 of record JBLMZM010000183.1, on the reverse strand, counting down.
ATCGCCGTATCCGTGGGCCCAGTTTATAAGGTAATGATGAATGTCATTAACATAGCCGGCGTTAAGGAAGGTTGCCCCCAGAAATATGGTTTCCGGGTAATTCAGGGGGGGCATATACCAGTTGGTTGTGACGAGGGAATCAGCTTTCCCGACCAGCGGGTCCCTTGTATTGCTTTTATAGCATACCATGGTATTATCGTTATCCTCCATTCTGACCTGCCACCAGCAGGTATTGCCTGAAAGGCTTATGTGCCGGCCGCCGCGGTTGATGAATCTTTCCATATTCATTCTTTCAGGGCGGGAATAGTATTCGTCGTGGCCGGCAACAATCAGCACATCATAATTGTCAAGGAATTTGGGATCCTTGTGCACGTCCATGGTAGAGGCTAATTCATATTTAATGTTATTCTTTTCCAGCCATTTTATCATTGGCAGGGTCCATGCGTGAAACTCTCCCATGCCCCTGTGCTGAGAAAAGGGACGGTTCAGCGATACCCTGTCGGCCTTTGTATTCCAGGTGGAACCGTCAGGGTATACATTCTTTCCGCCCCAGAGGTTATAGGCTGTCCAGTTAAAATCATTGAACAGGAGCAGCAGTCTGGATGATGATCCCGGCACCTTCTCTTTTACGGCGAAAACAGCGCCTTTTGAGGGCTGGCCCGCAGCATCCGGAAAATCGAGTCCGTATGCGCCGGTTCTCCAGTCCTCTGGTATTTTCAGCCTGTAGCTGACCGGCCAGCTGACCCCTTTCTCATAGTCCATGGTGTCAATAGTCCTGCTGCCGCCGGTTACCCCGGTAATAGTCATTACTGGTTCAAATTCATTCAGGCCTATGCGGTAGACAATAATGTCAAATTTCGGCTTGGATGTGTTGATATAAATATTGAGAGTATCACCCTTTGCCACCGACCACGGCTTCACATATCCGTTATTGTCCGTATATCTTTGTACGGTCTGGGCGTTTGCATAAGGTCCCAGGCAGTAAAGAGCAAACATGAAAAAAATAATACATTGTAACCTGTAACGGAAGTCCTTCATAACCACTCCTCTTTAAGATTGTACATCGTTTGTATTGGGAATAAAAAGGTATTTTCATCCTTTTAACGGGAATAAATTAAAGATGTGTTTTTCTCTACCCTACCCTTGAAAATAGAATATATTATTTCCGGGCGAAAAGCAAGAATCTTAAGGAGTATGTATGGCATTTGTGACGTGGGGCAGGTGGAAGAAAAGTTGAGGTTATGGCCGGGCTCAGGAATCGAAGAGCAGGCAGAAGCTGGAGCCTTTGCCTTTTTCGCTGCAGACAGAGATACTGGCGTTATTCAATTCTATGTATTTTTTAACCAGGGCGAGTCCAAGTCCGTTCCCTTCAAATTTCCTTGTATAGCCCTGTTCCTCCTGTGAGAAGGGCTTAAAGAGTTCGGGCAGAAATTCACTTGAAATACCCACTCCCGTATCGTTGATTTCAACTGAGAGCCGGGAGTTTTTATCCCTTGAGAGGCAGATCTCAATTTTGCCTTGCTGGGTATACTTAACCGCATTATCCAGCAGGTTGCTGAATATCTGGTTCAGGGAATATTCATCGGCAACAATGTCCGTATCCTCAGTATTGCAGGTAAGTATGAGGTCGATATTCTTTGTCTTAGCGTGCTGCAGGAATTCCAGGTAAAGTTTTTCAATTATATCCGAATAGATATTTAACCTGACTGGTACAAAATCATAGGTGCCGGTCTGCAGCTCCGACATGTTAAGTATAAGGTCGATAGTCCTTATTATTCTCTTGCTGGCATGGTCAATAATGCCGAAGCTCATCTTAAGGTCGTCGTCGGGGATATCACTGCAGATTTCCTTGATCAGACTCGTAAAGCTGAGGATTGAATTAAGGGGTGAGCGGATCTCGTGTGACATCTGAGCCAGAAATTCACTTTTCAGGCGTTCGGAGGCTTCAGCCCTTTCCTTAGCCTGTATGAGTTCTTTCTCTGCCATGATCCTGTCGGAAATGTCCCTTATTGCCGAAACGTGCACATCCAAACCCTTCCATTCAAAGAACCTGATTGTCAGTTCGATGGGGAAGACTCTGCCGTTTTTATTTTTATGGTAGCGCCCGGTAATTTTGTGGATTTTCCGCTGGCGGATCGTTGTCAGCGTCATTTCTGGTTCATTTGAAAGTTCGGTCACCTTCATCCTTAGCAGCTCTTCCCTGGAATAGCCGTACAGCTGGCATGCTGACTGATTAGCGTCAAGTATTTCACAGGTATGGTTATTTACCATCAGAATAGCATCCGATTCCAGTTCAAAGAGGTTCCTGTATTTCTGTTCATTTTCAAGGATATGGGCCTCTTTGCTCTTTAGTTCGGTTATGTCACGGCCTATTCCTATTACTCCGGTTACTCCTTCCTCAGGGTCAATAATGGGGGAAAGGGAAGTATGGAAATAGAGCCTTTCGCCGGCTTTGACAAAATTCCATTCATAAACAACATTTTTGCCGGTAAGAGCTTGCTGATTTGCGGTTTCGTGCACTTTTGACACTTCGGGAGGATATATTTCACTTACAGTCCTGCCCAGGAAAAGGGATGAATCCAGGCGGCCTGTCTCGGGCCAGCGTCCGTAAAAAGCCGTAAATCTCTGTTCAGTATCCATCGTAAAAATGAGATCATCTATTGAAGCCACCACCTTACTGAACTGTTCTTCACTTTTACGGAGTTTTTTTAAGGTCTCTTTATACCTTGTTTCAGCGTTTTCATATTGTTTGATTCTGTTGCTAAGTTCATTTAGTTTTTCCAGCAATTCTTCTTTAGTATGATCCGAGTGCATCAGGAACTATCCCTTTCTATATCAAAAAAAACACGGCTATAAATATCGTATAAAACATTATAAAAATTCAAGCTAAAATTTATGGAATGGAAATGGGCGGGTCAATGAATTGGATAGCGATGCGGCAATTAAAATTTAAAGTATAAATATAGTGGAAAAGCAGCATGGACTGACGTAAATAAGGCCCCGGGGTAGTTTTTCCGCCGGGGCATACAAAACTCAATCTGCTTCCTACTTCACCATCATCATTTTACCTGACTGCACGAAATTACCGGCACTGAGCTGGTAGATATAAATACCGCTGGAGAGCTCTCTGCCTCTTTCATCCCTTCCATCGAAGTATGCTGAATGGACGCCGGCTTCTTTCTGTTCGTTAACAAGTGTGCGTATCAGCTGTCCCAGCGAGTTGTAAACCCTCAGCGTTGCAAATGTGTTGACCGGAAGTTCATATTTAATGGTAGTTGAGGGGTTGAAGGGGTTAGGCATATTATGATGCAGCTTGAATTCCGTGGGCAGTGCCATCTTTTCGGCAATGGCCTCCTTGGCCATCTGTACCTGGCCGTTCATGCCCGCGTACAGCTGGAACATTTCCTGATTCTGGAATACTGTAAACCCTAGTACTTTTACAGTCCACTGTCCGCTCACAGGGTTGGCAATTGAGAGAATCTCGGGCATAAAGATCGACTGTCCGTCATACTGCCCATCTCCATCATAATCCTTTAATACTAGATTACCATTAGGATCATATACCTGCATATCCAGGTCGTTGGTCGGGTATTTGTCCCATCCGCTGTTCCATTTCAGCTTAAACTGGAGTGCTGAGGTGCCTGAAGGTACGTTCATAGTATATGTCCTTACGTCCCCCTCGGCAAGCGTCCCGAATCTGAAAAGGGGCAGGGATTCTGCCTTAAGTTCAGTCTGTATATTTACATTTGCCGAAACACTTCCGGCATTGGTCCAGTCGCCCATAATTGTAATTCTTGCCAGACCGGTTGACAAATCCTGTCCCTGCAGCACATATGTCTTGTCCGAACCTACGAAAGCGGGGGTTCCCTGGCGGTATACTGCGCGGGATGTCACTGCGCTTACAATACCTACGTACAGGTCATCTCCGAACAGAGGGTTCTGCTGATTAGCCGGCAGCTGACGCGTAACGTTGGAGATATTGACTGTTACCTTATTGGCGAGACTCGAAACAGGATAGAAATATTCAGCGCGTTCGCCCGGGCGCAGCATGCCAGTTGAAGCCGAATAATTCAGTGAATTGACGAGCACCAGTCTGTTCTCGAGTACTACATTTACGGGTACAAAAGGTGAACCGATCCCGATATCGGGAGGATTGAATGTTCCAGCCGTAAGTTTCTGGTAAGCTCTCCATACATTCAGGAACCCGTATCCCTGGTCTTCTCTGCCGGGATCGCCATCCAATACACCTTTCTGGGCACCGTTCAGCAGTGCAGCCCTCAGCTGGTTAGGTGTGGCATTCGGGTATGCGGAGATCAGCAGTGCTGCTGCTCCTGAGATTGTAGGTGCAGAAAAACTTGTGCCGCTGGCCCAGGAAATTCCTGAATTAGCACCCTGTACATAACGCCATGTGCCGGGAGCAACCAGGTCAGGATCGGGGCGCCCGTCGGCATTAGGCCCGCGCGAGCTGTAATCAGCAATGAGGTTGTTGTTAAGCGGTCTGTAACTGAACCCGCTGTTGGGACCATAGTAGAAAAGGTCGGAAACAATTCTTTCATGCGTTGCATCGCTGGTTGAACCTGAGGTGATTATATTATAGCTGTCACCCGGAGTTCCGATAGTCATGCCTGAAGGGCCGTCATTTCCGGCAGAGGTAACTATCAGTATACCAGCATCCTGGGCACGTTTGACCAGCGGCTGATAGAACGGGTCGCGTCCGGCATAGAAAGAAAGGCCGCCCAGACTCATATTTATAATTCTGATATTCACGCCGCCACCGCCGGCATTATACTGTTCCTTGAGCTCAACTGCTCTTTCCATGGCTGAGGCAATGATGCTTCTGGAGGTGGAGTTGGAGTTATATGGGAATACCTTAAGGGCATAGAACTGGGCCTGCGGTGCCTGTCCAATCATCGGAACGCCCGGTTTACCTGTATTATTAAAGTTAGGTATGGTCGAACCCGGTGCATATCTTTCAACTGCCTGTGCAACAGCATTTGAATTGAATACAAATACGGCGCTGGCTCCGATGCAGCAGGCTACCCAGGTGCCGTGCTGACCGTTGGAGGCGCTTGTGGCTGAAATACCGTCATTGGTAAAGTTCTCTCCGCCGATTACTCTGCTTCCGACAGCAATTGCTGAAGTGGCAACACCGGCATCGATTACGCCGATTATTACGCCCTCACCATAATGCCCTGTCTGCTGTGAAAACTGATAGGCTTCGGTAAGCTGGTTTGTAAATGGGTAATAACCATTTGGGGTAATTTCCATATTCTTCTTCAGCTGCTCGGCCGAGAGTTCTTCGGCATTTTCACTGCTCATTACCTGAGGCATATTATCATTTCCTACGCGTGATGCCTTCGGGGGTTCGGGGATGGTAACAGTCATATCCTTTTCCGAAAATGCTACTTCAGGCATGGAAATGACCTTACTGGCCTCTGAGATTGGAATAGTTACAGCCAGGACGTCAACAAATTTGTGCTTTATATTTACCTGGCCCTTCAGAGCTAGTATTGCTTGTTCAACTTTGCTGAAGTCGGCTCTTTTAACTGAGAGCAAAAGCCGCACGGTGCCTTCCTGGGCAAAAAGCGACGCCGTCAGGAAAAACAGAGTAACAATGAGAACGGTTCTTTTTGTAAAGCTTCTTACAAATCCCATAACAACCTCCTTTCATTTGTATGATCAAATATTTAAGAAAATGAGCCTGGGAAAAACCTGGGAAAATAACATGCTCTAACAAATAAAAAGCAAAGGTAAGTACCTAGAAGATTTCAATCAGAGTGCCTGAATTGCCAGTATTAGGTTCCATTGAGCGGTTGAACGGACATCTGCAGCTGCGCGTGACAAAAACATGTAAAAATAATTAGCAAAATCATGTTGCATTTTAATGCATAATGATTATTTTAAAGAAATTTCTTAATGCGCAATTAATTCTTCCTTTCAATAAATTCTCCGGATCAACAGAATGGATGATAAAATAACCAGGTTAAGTTCTCACACATTACGCAACCAGATGGTATTCGCTCTTTTAATGGATAGCCTGATCTTTGCCAATGATCTCGTCACGCCGATCGGGATCAGCGAATGGATGTTCTATTTTATCCCGCTGCTTCTGGTCTTCAGGAAAGTGCCGCGCAACTATCTCATCATTCTTGTAATAATTACAACCGTGCTCATACTGTCCGGGGTAATGTTCCCTCTTATGGGCGGAGAGTCATACCATGCGCTGCTCAACCGTTTGCTGGGAGTGTGCGTGCTCTGGATTGCAACATTTATGCTGCTGCAGTACAAGAATTCCGAGGAAAACCTGAGCAGAACGACACAGCTGCTGGAGACCATTCTGGATGAGACTCACCTTTATTTTGCTTATATGGACCAGGATTTTAATTTCCTCAGGGTTAACAGGTCTTACGCAGAAAGCGATGGAAAAGACCCCTCATTTTTCCCGGGTAAGAACCACTTTGACCTCTATCCGAATGAAGATAACAGGAAAATTTTCAATGAGGTGGTAAGAACCGGCAAACCGTATTTCATTCATGCAAAACCATTTATGTATGAGAAGAATCCTGAAAGGGGAATCAGCTACTGGGACTGGAGCCTGATACCGCAGCAGAATGCAAAAGGAGAAGTTGTCAGCCTTCTGATGTCGCTTGCAAATGTTACTCATCAGGTGAGAGCCGAACAGGAAGTGCAGCATTCAAACAGACTGCTGAAGAGCATGTTCTCAAGCCTGGATGAGGCCGTGCTGCTGGTGGACCACCAGGGACGGCTGGTTATGGACTGCAATGATGCAGCCCGGAAAATTTTCGGATACAGCGGCGAGGAGTTAATAGGCAGGGATACCAGACGATTGCATGTTGACGAAAAATCCTTCCAGGAGTTTGGTGAAAGGGCTAGAAGCGCATATGAACTGAAGGGGCATTTCGAAACCGAGTTCAGGATGAGGCGAAAAAACGGGGAAATATTTCCTACTGAACACTACGTCAGTCCCATTCTTGAAAAAGACGGCCGGATATCGGCGGTTGTAAGCGTGGTGCGCGACATTACGGAAAGGAAACTTTCAGAGGAGCGCCTGAAGCTGACCAATGAATATCTCGTGGAGCAGGCTAAGATACTTGAGGACCAGACAAAAGAACTGGAGAATGAACGCCAGAAACTAAGCCATGCGCTTTCGGAGATAGCTGAATCAAGGGAGTTTTACCGCCTGATTGGCGAAGCAATACCCTTCGGCGTGTGGATGGCAGATACAAAGGGCAATGCAAAATATTTCAGCCCTTCATTCCTTGAGCTTCTTAATATGAGCATGCAGGAGGCCGAGGATTTCGGTTGGACCGGACGGCTCCTTGAAGAGGATATTGAACCGGTTATGCAGTCATGGCGTGACTGCGTCTGCAGCGGCCGTATATGGGATTCTGAATTCAGAATACCCGATAATACGGGAATAATAAGGACCGTCCTCACGCGTGCGATACCGGTCAAAGATACAGAAGGCAGCATATCGAACTGGGTGGGCATCAATCTCGACATCACCGAAAGAAAACATTCTGAGGACCAGCTTGCATACCAGGCATTCCTGCTGGAAAATATTAATGAAGCCGTGTTTGCACTTGATGAAAAATTATGTATTAAGACCTGGAATAAAGCCTCCGAAAAAATTTATGGATGGAAAGCAGAAGAGGTGCTGGGGCGCTGTGTTAATGACATCATCCGTCCCCCGATCAATGAAAGACAAAAAAGGATCATGCAGAAGAGGCTGTATTCAGGAAGCTACTGCGAGTTTGAACTGACGCACGAGACCAAATCGGGCCGTTCAGTGGAAGTGAACTCAATTACACGCCTGCTGAAAGATAAATCGGGTAAATTTACGGGCTTTCTGGCTGTTAACCGCGATATAACAGAACGGAAACAGGCTGAGGAAGCCCTAAGGAACAATGAGGAACGTTTCAGGGTGGCGGTGGATAACTTTCCGTTCATTTTTGTTATTTATGACTGTGAAAGGAGGATCCAGTTTATAAACTATTACGGCGTCAAAATGGGCGGCAGGAAATTTTACGAATATATTGGGCGCAGGGATGAGGAAATCTATCCTCCGGAGGTTGCAAGTGAATACCTCCCGGCTCTGAAACGTGCTGCTGAAACAAAACTTGTGCAGACCGCCGAATGCTCAGTGAGGCTGCATGAAAATGATTATGTGTATATAGTAACATATATACCGCTGCTTGACCATGAAAAAAATATCAAGGAAATACTGGGAGTTACATACGACATAACTGAGCGCAAACAGGTGGAAAAGCTGACCAGCAGAAAAAAAGAGCAGGCCGAAATAATGGCTGATATTTCGGAGATGCTGGACGGAGCAAGCATGAACTACCAGTCCATAATTGACCTCACAGTTGGCCGGGTAGCCGGTATTATTGGCGACGTATGCGTACTGCAGCTTATTTCCGATGACGGTAAGTGGATTGACCCGGTGGCATACTTCCACCCGGATGACAAGAAGATGCTTAGCATGAAAAAAACATTTTTCCTCAGCAGGCAGGGGGTCGGTGAGGGTATAACGGGAAGAGTGCTTATCCACGGTAAACCAATTCTCATCCCTGAAATAAAATGGGGGAGCGGTATGCCCGACTTTAAACCCGAATATGTCGAACTGCTCATGTCCGCAAATGTAAGCAGCCTGCTGACCGTGCCGATGAGAGCACAGAACAAGGTGATCGGCTGCATAAGCCTGTTCAGAATTTCCTCCGGCCGCCCATATAATGAAGATGACAGGATATTTCTGCAGAATATTGCGGATAAGGCCGCCCTGGCTATCGTAAATGCCAGGCTATATTATGAAAAGCTTCACGAGATCGAGGAACGCAAGATCGTGGAAAATAACCTGAGGAAAACACTCATTGAGCTGGACCGCTCCAACAAGGAACTGGAACAGTTTGCCTATATCGCCTCGCACGACCTGCAGGAGCCGCTGCGCATGGTGGCCAGCTATACACAGCTGCTGGCCAAAAAATACGGCTCCAGCCTGGATGCTACAGCCATGGATTTTATAGGGTTTGCAGTTGAGGGAGCCAAGAGGATGCAGCAGCTTATAATTGACCTGCTGGCGTATTCCAGGGTTTCAGTAAAAGGAATGCCGTTTGAGATGACCGACTGCAACCTGGTGCTGAATTCAGTGCTCAATAATCTCAGGCTCGTGATTGAGGAAACAGGTTCAGCGGTTATTTGCGATTCGATGCCAGTGGTGAAATGCGACCGCGTCCAGATCGGCCAGGTATTCCAGAACCTTATAGAAAATGCAATCAAGTTCAGGAGCATGGATGACCCGGTTGTACATTTCAGGTGCGAAAAAAGAGATCATGAATGGATATTCTCTGTGAGTGATAATGGTATCGGAATCAGTCCTGACTTCCACGACCGGATTTTCATTATCTTTCAGCGCCTGCACGACCGCACTACTTACTCAGGGAATGGCCTGGGACTGGCGATATGCAAAAAGATAATTGACCGCCACGGCGGCAGGATATGGGTTGAATCTGAAGCGGGGCAGGGTTCGACGTTTTATTTTACTATTCCGTGCCATGCACAGTAATCCATGAACCGGTTCCAATAGCAAACGATTCTGACATTCCCGAAGATCTGTATCCCTAACAGAGCCCTTCGGGAATGTATTATTACAGGATGTGCAAATGCCCGTTTTTGTGCTTCCTGTGCGGGGAGTGCCTCATATAGAGATCCATATTGAAAAGCATCAGGCCCACATAGGAAAGTACGCCTATGAGAATTATAAGGACAACGAGCAGCAGAAATATAATATGGCTTTCCATAAAATACCTCTTTTGGTACTTAGTATTTAGTGTTGAGCTTTCAGCTGGCAGACATTTTGCTCAGCACTCATTTTATACAGCCAGGTGCAAGGACTTTGATTGCAAATATTCATGATAGAACCTTGGATATCTTTCACGCATCTGTTCCATCAGTCTGTCTAATTTATTATGAATTACATTATATATATTATCATAGATTTCGTCTATTTCGCGCTTCCATTCTGTTTTTTCAAAGACTTCCGTCTTTCCAATTCCTGTAGTATAAGAAAACTGTTCAATATCGGATTCAAGAACGTTCAACGAATACTGCTGTACCCCCATAAAATGCAACGGCAGGGCATATCTGTCTATATATCTTAAAATCGATTTTCCTGTTTCTACCAATTGGTTGTCTTCCATTTTCTTTAATGAATTTTCCTTTACTGACGCGGCAATAATCAGTTCAGAATTTTCCGTCATTACCCCGTAATTCCTGATGGAATCGGCAATTCTGAGCAGTGTGCTGATTAGCTTTTCTTTTGCTTCCGAATATCTGAATATCAGTCTGTCTGTATATTCACAAAACGCCTGGCGGATATTTACAAAATCCGGCTGCGCAGTGATAATATCGCTGTTTGTGCTGAGTGTATAGTAGATCGCTTTAAGGACTCCGAGCTCATTCCCGGATTCATGTATTCTGCGGCGTAAAAAATCTGTTGCAGAAGTCAGCTGTATTTCCTCCTCTCCCGGTTCGATAAAAATGATGTTCCCCGGGGGAGAAGCATTTTGCTCCTTGAGGCTTGCCTGATATGGCCGTTCCATATTTTCCCTCCTTTTTAATGTGTTTTAGCAATAATTTTTGTCAATTACTACAGCAGCTAACAGTGGGTAATAAAACGCTGTTTATCAGGGTAACGGTTCCTGGACTCTTAATTCCGGAATATAGTTTAAGACAAATGCCCGGTCATTGTCAACCCAATTAAAAGGGGAGAAATAAGCGGACTCTTCTTTCAGTAAGCAAAATTCATACTTTACAAATTTTAGGGATTGGGCAATATTAAGGCAGTAGTGTGTGGAAATATGATGAAAAAGAAGGATAAAAAGATACGCCTGGCAAGACTAAGAAAGGCTCAGAGGGAGAACCGGAAGAGAAATATCTGGCATCCCGCTGCCCCCGCTGAATATAAGTCGATATTCTGCCGCCGGCTCATCAGCCACTGCTCTGAGGGCTACAGTTTCGAATCCTTTGCAGCAGTAATTAATGTTCCAATAGAAAAGCTGGAGCAGTGGGTGAAAACCCATCCGGAATTTGCAGAAGCCAGGGAAATCGCCTTGTCGCACCTCTTAAAATACTGGGAAACTCAGGCAAAAGAGGCCTGCGCTAAAAAATTCAGCATAGGTGTATGGCGCTTCGTGATGAACAGGCACCTTAAGGAGCCTGCGGGCACAAGGCAGGAAAACGAAGATAAACCGGTAATAATTCTGCCGGAAGAGGACAGGACGGAATAATCATGATACTCTGGCAGCCGCAAACAACACAGATCAGGATGCTGCAGTCCTCCGTTGATGAAATTCTCTTCGGCGGTTCCAAGGGAGGAGGCAAAAGCGAGGTGCTCCTGTTCGGAGCCCTCAGGTATATCGGTTTTCCTCAATACAAGGCGCTCATTGTCAGACGCACCTATCCGCGCCTGAAGGAACTGATCGACAGGTCCATGTGCTTTACAAAAATCGGAGGCAGGTATAACAAGCAGGAAAAGACCTGGTACTTTAGAAACGGCGGCAAAATATGCTTCGGACACTGCCAGAATCCGGGAGATGAACTGAACTACCAGGGACACCAGTACCACTATATCGGATTTGACCAGGTAGAGGAATTTACAGAGGAGATGTTTCTTGTTATTTCTGCCTGCGGCAGGAAGGTTGACGATATCCCTGTACGAATACGCGCAACAGCCAATCCCGGCGGCGAGGGCAGAATATGGGTAAGGAAAAGATGGATAAAAGGTAAACTGCCGAATAAGATTTATTATACCGAAGGCAGCGTGAACGGCGAGCATATAAGCATCAGCAGCATGTTCATCCCATCCAGCGTTTACGACAATAAAATACTAATGGAAAAGAATCCCCAGTATGTGCTTTTCCTGCAGAACCTGCCTGAAAAGTTCAGAAGAATGTACCTGGAGGGGGATTTCGACGCGGCGGATGACCCGGATCAGCTGATAACGTTCAGCTGCCTGCAAAATGCCAGGTGCACTCAGGGCCAAAACACGGAAGACCCGGTGTGCCCCGGCACGGAAAGGCTCTTCATGGGAGTGGATGTAGCCAGGTTCGGCGACGATAAGACTGAACTGGCCTATTTCCGTGGCAACAGGCTTATTAAAATAGAGGAATATGAAAAAATGGATATAATGCAGGTGGCCACGCTGGTTGCCAGAGCAATCAAAAATGGGGGTATAAGGGCAGAGGACGTGGGGGTGGATACTGTGGGACTCGGAGCAGGGGTATTCGATATCTGCAAATCCATGGGACTCAGGCTCACTGAAATCAGCTCAGGCACAAAACCGCTGGAACTTAAAAACGACAGCTACAAATACCGTAACCTCAGGTCGCAGATGTTCTGGAATTTCAGGGAAATGCTGCGCAAAAACGAGGCGGCAATTGCCATAGAGGATGATGAATTTGAAGAGGAGGCCCTCGCGGTCCGTTATGAGATCTCGAATGAAAGAACCATCTCGGTGGAAAGCAAGGATGAGATTAAAAAACGCCTCGGGCGCAGCACAAATAAACTGGATGCCGCAGTGTACGCCGCCTTTGTGAGGATCATACAGGAGAAGACCCGCCCGCATTTGTATTAGGAGCTTTAACCTTAGGCTGAGACAAAAACATGCGTTTATTCAGCCTGTATTGTCAATCCGGGTCAGGATTGTTATCTTGTTGGATAGGGCAAAATGGGGGAATGGGTGACAAATAATACCATAAGAATAAAAGATATTTTGTACTATTTTAATTGACCCGGGGAAAGGGATTTTATAATACTGTTATTGAGACAAGACTTATTAACAATACAGCCAGAACAGATGATAATTGCACATTTATCGGATCTGCACTACGGAATATCAGAGCATCACAATAAAGCCGTGGAAAAAAAGATCCGCGACATTGCCGACCAAAAAACAGATCACCTGGTAATAACGGGTGATATAACAAACAGCGGCAGGGAAAGGGAATACAAGGGAATAGTACGCATTCTGCACGATTCTGACTTTTATTCTGCTTCCAGGCTTTCAGTAGTTCCTGGAAACCACGACCTGTATATGCCATTTTTTGAACATTTCAGGACTCCTGAAAGCGTATACAGGAAATTCGCAGGAATAAGGAAGTATGTTTCCGTTCTTGTCCGTTACCGGCTGAAAAACTACCGCAGGGACCTTGAAATCTTCAACCGGCACTTCAGACCTGCTTTTGAGGGGACCATTACTTCAAAGGGAAGTCTGGGCGGATACCCTTATATTAAAAACCTTAACGAAAATGCCATGCTGATAGGCATTGATTCCAACGAGCTTCCAGGCATTGCGCGCAACCCGGCGTTCTCAAACGGCGTATGCGATATGCAGGATTACCATGCGCTGGACCGCCTGCTCTCAGAACACGACGGTGATGGGAAGATCAGGATTGCCGTTATGCATAATTACCTGTACAGCTACGAGAAAGTGCTGCAGATGACCGGGAAGCTTTTTGCCCGTTTTATGGCTACCAAACAGCTGAGCCGCTATATTGAGCTGTTTGAAAAGTACAACATTAATCTTGTCCTTCACGGACACTATCACTTCAATGATGAATACTATGTAGGTGATAAAAAAATAAGAGTCCTCAACGGGGGCGGTACGCGCTGGGGCAAATGGCACGAAATATTGATCAGTGACGGCCGCCTGGCGGTAAAAAAATAAAACGAATAAAGCCTTTTGAGCTAAATGATTATTGAAAAATATTACCGGCATTAGTAATTTTTTTAAAAACCATTTAAATGGAGAAAAATTGGCAGAGAAAGTCCCGGAACCGTTATTTAAGCATGAAACCCAGTTTCGCGCTGCAATTGACGGCCTGCCGGATGCATTTGCAATTTTAACTGCTGTCAGGGATAATCGTGGGAAAATTATTGATTTTGTTCTCAGGTATGCAAATAATGCCGCGGCCAGGACTGCACGGATGAATCTGGCCGATATGACCGGCCGCAGCCTTATTGAACTGTTCCCCGGATTCGGACAGACTAATATTTTTAAGACGTATGTATCCGTCGCCGAAAGTGGTGAGACAAAGGTGATGGACTCCGGGCCTTTTGAGATGAAGATCGGGGAAGGTAAGATCCAGGGTATCTTTGAACTGAGGATCACAAAACTGGATGACGGTCTTACTGTCACCTGGCGTGACATTACGGAAAATAAAAAACGCGAGTACGAACTCGCATTCCAGGCTCACATTCTTGCAAACGTGAGTGACGCCATTTTTGATGTTGATGATGAACTGAACATTCTTTCCTGGAACAGGGGCGCAGAAACCCTGTATGGATTCAGGGCGGAGGAGGTTATTGGCAAAAACCTCCAGAGTGTCCTGCGCGTGGAAAATACGCCGGAGGAACTGGAAGCAATGATGCAGGAACTCAGACAGAATGGCACTTTTTCCACACAGGTGACTCAGCACAATTCCAGGGGTGAAACCATTGAGGTTGAATCCGCTACTATACAGCTTACTGACACAAACGGAAGGGTCATAGGATATACCAGCGTAAACAGGGATATTACTGCGAGAGTAAGGGCTGAAGAGATTTTAAGACGGAATGAAGAGATATTCCGCCTGACTTTCGACCATGCACCAGTTGGCATAGAACATATACTGCCAGACGGGAAATGGCTGAGGTTCAATAAAAAGTTTGCCGAGATCCTGGGTTATGAGCCGGAAGACCTTATGCAGTATACATACAGGGATGTAACTTACCCTGATGATCTTCCTGCTGAGGAAGAGCAGAAAAAACTGCTGCTGGAAAGAAAATCCGGCAGTTTTTCAATGGAAAAAAGGTACTTTCATAAAAACGGTTCCATCGTTTACGCTATTCTCAACTGCTCGGTAATGCAGGGAAGCAGGGATGGATCTGAATACCTGGTAGCCGTTGTCAATGATATTACCGGGCTCAAGAGGGCCGAGGAAAGTATAAGGCGGCAGAAAGAAAGGGCGGAAAACCTGCTTGTTATTTCACACCAGGCTACAGATTCATTGTCGGATTATGAGTCCGTCCTCGATCTGATTGTAAAAAGCACCGCTGAACAGCTGGGGGACATGTGCATTATCAGACTCATATCCGGGGACGGTAAGCGGCTGCAGACCGCTGCACTGTATCATCCCGATGAGAAACAGGCCGAATATATAAGGAGAGAGAATGAAGCCTCACCTCCCGGGGTAAATGAGGGTATTCATGGACGGGTGATGCGCACCGGTAAACCCGTGCTCTACTACATTAATAAGGATGAACAGGATGACGGCACAGCCGAATATCCCGCATACATAAGGAAATACAATGCGCACAGTATAATGATAGCACCGCTGCGTACACAGGGGGAAACGATAGGTACAGTTTCAGTCATGCGGTATATAAATAAAGAATTGTACACAGAGGAGGACCTTATTTATCTCCTCTCAATTGCCGATAACCTTGCACTTACAATCCAGAATTCCAGGTTGTACGACTCCATGCAGAAGGAAATAAGTGAACGCAGACAGATTGAGATATCACTTCTTGAGCAGCAGGGCCTGCTAAATACACTGGTGGATAATATGCCCGTGGGTGTGTGGATATTCAACGAAAAGGGAGATATTCTGAGCGGCAACAAGGAAGTCTATGCCATCTGGGGCGGTGTAAAGCTGGTAGGTTTAGAAAACTTCCAGGAGTATAAAGGATGGTGGTCCGATACCGGCAGGAAACTGGAGCCGGAGGAATGGGCCGCTGCCAGGGCCATTGCTAAAGGTGAAAGGGTGTTAAACCAGATGATTGATATTCTGACTTTCGACGGGCAGAATAAAACCATACTGAATTCCGCGGTCCCGATTCTTGACCATAAGGGTAAAATTACCGGAGCAGTAGCCGTAAACCAGGATATTACCGAAAGCCGGAAAAGGGAAACTGAACTCAGAGAAACGCTGAATGAACTGGAGCGCTCGAATCATGAGCTGGAACAGTTCGCATATGTTGCCTCACACGACCTGCAGGAGCCGCTGCGCATGGTGGCCAGCTATACGCAGCTGCTGGCAAAACGCTATCAGGGCAATTTGGACGAAAAGGCAAATGAATACATAGGGTTTGCCATCGATGGAGCCCGGAGGATGCAGATGCTCATAAGAGATGTACTGCAGTATTCAAAGGTATCCGGCAATCTTAATAAAAAAGAAAAAGTGGATATTGACCAGATCATAAAAGATGCGCTGAGTGAACTGCATCTCGAGATTATGAATACCAGGGCACAGGTTAAAATTTCGCCGATGCCTTCAATTACGGCCGACCCGGCACAGGTCAAACAGCTGTTCCTGAATCTGATAAGCAATTCCCTGAAATTCCAGGCAAAGGACCAGATCCCCGAAATTGATATTAATTCGGTAAAGAAGGGGAGTGAATGGGTCTTTTCCGTAAGGGATAACGGGATCGGGATCGATCCTGAACACAATGAAAGAATATTTATGCTGTTTCAGAGACTGCACGACCGGTACATGTATCCGGGTACGGGACTTGGACTAGCAATCTGCAAAAAAATCGTCGAGCGTCATGGTGGCAGAATATGGCTGGAATCGGAGCCAGAGAAAGGATCCGTGTTTTATTTTACATTGCCCGCCTGAAACTGGCTGGAATATAAATGGTCCTGCCGCTGCCCGGCAGGACCGATCTATATCAATACAGTAATTAGCGGGACAACACCCCTGATGAATTATTCGCCTTCTTCCTCTTCCTCTTCGAGTTCCATCATTGCCTTCACCTGGTCCTGGTTTTCCAGATCGCGGGCAAAGATGTATTCATCATAAAATTCTTCGTATTCATCCGGAAGGGCCTCAACAAATACATCCATTTGAGTCAGGAGATTATCGGCATTGTTAAAACGGTCATTCATAAGCATTACAGTGTCACTTGAGATCAGGCTGGATACCTTGTTGGCCAGGGTATTCCTGAAAGACGCGGTTGCGCTCATGAGAGCATCCAGTTCGCGGGTGCCTATGCCATACTTTTTCAGCTGTGCTAAGTTTCTCTCGGCAAGTGTTCTTATTATCTCAGCCTTGTTGACAAGATCGCTTTCCAGGCAGCGGACGAAATGGCTTTGCGTGTAACGGGTTTTTTCTCTCAGACTTATATCATTAATCTGTCTCGCATATGTAAAGAGAGCAGACGTAACGGGCATTAAGCATACGAGTAAATTATCCTTGGCTTTCGTGTTCTGTATGGTTTTATCGAGTATTTCTGATGAAAGTGCTTTTTCGGTGCGACGGATCTCATCCATGGCCCTGCGAAGCTTTGTAATTGTAGAATTGAATGATCTGACGGTCGAAGTTATGTCCTTGTTTTCGGCCAGCAATGTAAGGACTGATTCATACATGCCTAGTTTCTTTTTTTCCGTATCGTTCATTACGTATCCCTCTAGCTTGATTGACAAAAATTATTTAACAATGATTCCAATGCTTCTCCTGAATTCCCTCTTTAACTTCTATAAACATAACATTTGAAAATTATTTTGACTATAGGATATAGGCTGAAAGATTTATAGGAAACACGCTATAGTTAATGTAGTCATTTAACCTACTAACCAGGGTTTATCCCGCAGTCTGGAAAGTTTTAACCATACATCAAAAATCCAAATCGGTTCAAAACCCACAATCGATTATATACCACGATCATTTCGGTTAACACAATCGATAAACAATTACAATTGAACCAATTACAATATTGATAAAAAAATATTGATGTTTGGTAGGGGCGCGCGGCGCACGCCCGTCATCCGCCGCGGCGGACGGGTAAACAAACGCACGGGGTACATACTAACCCGGCGAATGCCGGGCTGACCCAAATATGAATATGGAGCGGAATCCTATCAATAACCCCGGCCATCCAGGCCAGTGAGAAAAGAGGTACCCCTTATCTCCTCCTTATCTTTCTCAACCCCGGGCTTTAGCCCGGATCACCTGTACGTGTGAACAATATGGATATACCCCTCATCAATAGTTCCAACCTTCAGGTCTGGGAAAATGGAGGACTCCAAATGGGGGACAACCGACATCCTCTTGGTCTTATACAACATATCTTCTTTATCTTTTACAACCCCGGGCTTTAGCCCGGACCACCTTAATGCGTGCAGAATATGGATCTAAATCCTTATCAATAGCCCCGGCCTTCAGGCCGGTGGGTAAGGAGGACGCCCACACACCCCCTTCTCTTCTTCTTTCAGAGGGGGACTTCAGTCCCCAAACTG
>JBLMZM010000182.1:0-80453 GCA_050258815.1 Ignavibacteriales bacterium | reverse complement strand
CAGGCGTCACGCCCCCTACTACCTTCGGTATGGTGGAAGTCGAGTAATCGGGATTGTTAGGATCTTCACGCTCCGGACTGAATGCCAGATAAAAGTCCTTGCCTACAATGAATTTTGTATTATCAGCCGCTCCCTTTGCCTTTTTCTGTACCCCGGGGGCCTCTTCAAACATCGGAAGTAATATTTCATCGGTTGTACCGGGATATGTGGTCGATTCGAGCGACACCAACTGCCCTTTTCTGAGATACTGCTGAATGACCCTGGCACTATTTACAATATAGGTCATATCAGGTTCGCGGTGTTCATCCAGGGGAGTCGGGACACATATTATGATGGCATCCGCCTCGGGTAAACGGGAGAAATCCGTGGTAGCAGAGAACTTGCCGCTCCCAACAGCTTTTTTAATTTTTTCTTCGCTTATATGCTTAATGTAGGTTTTACCCTGAGATAGGAACTCAGGTTTCCTTGGATCGAGATCGAAACCGATCACGGAGAATCCCTTCAGCGCGAATTCAAGCCCCAAAGGCAGGCCTACGTAGCCGAGGCCGACGATTCCTACTACTGCGGACTTTTCATTGATTTTTTGTAGTAACTCCATAATTCCGGTGCCCTTTTATAGTTATGAATTATGTATTGTAAACTTTAAATTATAAACTTTTTGATATTTAGTTAATCTAATTAAATGGAATTCAACATTCAAATTTAATTTCCCGTTTTCAGTGTGACTCAATTCGAAATTCAAGATTTAGAATTATTTAAAGCTCCGCCACGTTAGTCACATGGCATGCAATTTGCCCTGTATATATGTGTATAATGTACAATTCGTCCTTTTTTTAAAAAACAGGGGAATAGTATAGATATTTTAATTTTTAAATAAAAGTTGATTTTATGAGGAAACTTTCATATTGCGGCAAATTTTCGCGCTAAAAGCGGTCCCCTATTGGCTTAAGAAAAGCAGACAAACTATCTTTTGGCACCCCTTTTTATCACACTACTGATCCTACGAAAGAACATTCTCCCCATTTTAAGTTAAAATATTTTAATTTTTGTTAAAATATTTTACGATAATTAGAGTTCTAAGTTTTTCAGTTCAAATCTAATCATTTTTACAAGAAGAAATCAATTAAAAACATCAGTGTAAAACCTATGGGAAAATGCGGGCAAAACAGGCGGGAGTCAGGAAATATATCCCTAGTCCTTTGCCTGATCCATCCAATTGAAACCCGGGATTCATAACAAAGGACTAAGGACTTTAGAGCTATTTAATCATTTTTTTAAGCTTCTCAATTTCATCGCGCAGGGCGGCGGCACGCTCAAATTCAAGATCCTTTGCTGCCTCCAGCATCTGCGTGGTAAGCTGGTCAACGAGGTCCTGCTTCTGGTCAGCAGTCATGTATTTAATAACCGGTTCTGCCACCTTGCTGAATGTAAAATCATTTTTCTCCGGTTCTTTCTTTCTTACATCAGCAATAGAGGTAGAGTTCATTATTTCTTCGACACTCTTAAATATGGTCATCGGGGTAATATTATTCTGCTTGTTATATTCCTTTTGTATGGCCCGCCTGCGGTTGGTTTCATTTATGGTCTTCTGCATGGATTGCGTTATCACATCGGCATACATAATAACCTTGCCGTTCACATTACGCGCAGTCCTGCCAGCCGTCTGCATCAGCGAGCGCTCGCTCCTGAGGAATCCCTCCTTGTCGGCATCAATTATTGCCACCAGTGAAACCTCAGGAAGATCCAACCCCTCTCTCAACAGGTTAACACCTACCAGTACGTCGAAATCACCCAAACGCAGGTCGCGCACAATTTCAACCCTTTCAAGGGCATCAATGTCACTATGGATATAGCGCACCTGAATGCCAATTTTATCCAGATAATCAGTCAGGTCTTCAGCCATTTTTTTAGTAAGGGTCGTTACAAGTATCCGTTCCTTCTTTACCACCCTGATCCTGATCTCTGCAATCAGGTCGTCAATCTGTCCTTTTACAGGACGCACTTCTATCTCCGGATCCAGGAGCCCGGTAGGCCTGATGATCTGCTCAACGAACGCTCCCCCCGTCTTTTGCATCTCATAATCAGCCGGTGTAGCACTGACGTAGATGACCTGGTTGGTCATAGTTTCAAATTCCTGGAATTTAAGAGGACGGTTATCAAGAGCCGAGGGCAGACGGAAGCCATATTCCACCAGGACCTCTTTTCTGGCCTTGTCGCCATTGAACATTCCTTTAATCTGCGGAATAGTTACATGCGATTCATCTATTACTAGCAGAAAATCTTTTGGAAAGTAATCAAACAGACAGTATGGCCTGGATCCCGGCGGGCGCCCGTCCATATGCCGGGAATAATTTTCTATACCCGAACAATATCCGATTTCTTTTATCATTTCCAAATCAAACCGGGTGCGTTGTTCAATGCGCTGGGCTTCCAGGTATTTTTCCTGTGAATTGAAATATTGTAATCTTTCCTTTAATTCCTCTTCAATGGAAACAACCCCCCGGGCTACCTGCTCCCTGGTGGTTACAAAATATTTCGCCGGATATATTGCCACCGAATCTGTCTCGCGGATTACGTCACCCGTTATTGAGTCAATAACCGATACTTTTTCTATTTCATCTCCCCAGTATTCTATCCTTATAGCCTCATCATACTGGTAAGCCGGAATTACTTCAACTACATCCCCCCGGGCCCTGAATGTTCCCCTAGTAAATTCCGCGTCATTACGCGTGTAATAAATGTCAATCAGTTTGCGCATGAGCTTTTTACGCGGCAGCTCCTCCCCTTTTTTGACGAAAAGTATCTGATTTGCGTATTCCTGAGGTGCACCAATACCGTAAATGCAGCTCACGCTCGCAATGATTATAACGTCATTCCGTCCCTCAATCAGTGCAGTTGTGGCTTTAAGGCGCAAACGGTCAATTTCTTCATTTATTGAAAAATCCTTCTCTATATATAGATCACTCTTAACCACATAGGCTTCCGGCTGATAGTAATCATAATAGCTGATGAAGAATTCCACCGCATTATTGGGGAAAAAGGACTTGAATTCTGAATAAAGCTGTGCAGCCAGAGTCTTATTGTGCGAAATTATAAGGGTTGGCCTGTTCACTTCTTTAATTACATTGGAAATCGTATAGGTTTTTCCGCTGCCCGTAACCCCGAGAAGAATCTGCTCCTTCTCTCCGCGGTATAAACCCTCTACGAGCTGACGAATGGCTTCGGGCTGATCACCCGAAGGTTTATAATTTGATACTAGTTCAAAGTTTTTTTGCATTTCTGAATCAGGTTAAAATTAAAAAATTCAAGGAAAACTGTTAAAAATGGTTGATTTCCCGCTAAGCAGGAATAACAAAACATTCAACATTAAGCATTAAACAGCCAAATTTCAAGATTATTAATCGCGCACCGGGTAAGATGAGAGGAAAGCATGAATGAGGGAATGCCTGGTTGTATTATCCGGCCTGTTTTCATTAAGCCTTAGTCCAAAATCCAACGGGAGCCACGAGACGCCGGATTTTTTTCACTTTTTAATTTTTAATTGTCTCCTGTTTTCTTTGCCTTTTGCCTGTGAACTATTTACTTTTGGGGGTGATAAAATAATTGTTTTAGAATAGTGAAAATTTTATCTGCTGGGAATTATGGAACAAACAAAAAACAAAATCAAACTCCCCATGGACTATAATCTCGAAAAGGAAAGAAAAAGCCAGGTCAAAATGCTGGCAGAACTTACTTTCGAGCTAGCCAGAACCTGTTATGACAGAGAACTATCTTTTGCTGAAAGATTCGATCTTACTCCCGCCGAGTTTAAATTGCTGTGTTATTTCAGGCATACTGATACCATGAGCATCAAAGACCTGGTTAAAGAAATGAAACTTACTCCGGGCAGAGTGACCCATATTATCACTTCGCTGGAGAATAAAAAGCTGATTTCAAGAAATATTAATCCCGAGGACAGAAGGGGTATTAACGTATTTTTAACCAGCAAGAGCGTACCGCTCATCAAGGAATTCAACGACAGTAACTTAAGAATCCATTCAGATATTCTTTCAAATCTGGAAAATGATAAATTGCAGTCAGTTGTCTGTACTTTACAGAATCTGATTAAGAAAATGAAAAAATAGTCTGGGTCCGTAGTCAAATAGAAGTGTTTTCCTGCCTTTCTGCTTACGGATTGGCATGGAAGCACTTAATTGGCTTCAGTTCCTGGTCGGGCAGTAATAGTTTAATCTGATTGGTTAGCTTTTCTTTCTGAATCTGCCCTTGACCTTATTGAGCAGCTTTCTGGCCCAGACAAACTCCGTAGCCAGGATCGCTATTCCGGCAGGAATGAGAATAAAGGCAGGGCCGGGCAAAACGACCATCGCAATACCGATCATCAGGACCGTAAACCCAACAACAGCTACCACGATTCGCTTTATCTGCCTGAATATCATTCAGTATGAACCCATATTAAAAAAAATAGCCAGTGCTTAAATTTTTATGACCCCCGGATCAAATCATGAATGCGTGAAAGAATTCCTATAAGCCGTAGTTCCTGAGTCCATAGTCAGAACAAACATTGACGACTAAGAACTCGGGACTCCTTATACTCACTTCTGTATTTTTAATTATTAATTTTTTAATTGGTCAAGGATGATTTCAACAATTCTTTCTGCGGCACGTCCATCCCATAATTCAGGAATATTCCCCTCTTTCCGGCTACCATTTAGAACCTTCAGCGCAGCTGATTCAACCTCCTGCAGGTCGGTACCGATGAGCTGGTTTGTACCTACCTCTACGGTAACGGGTCTTTCCGTGTTATTGCGTACGGTTATGCACTGTACGCCCAGATAAGTGCTTTCCTCCTGAATGCCTCCGCTGTCTGTAATTATCAGTTCGGCATTTTTCGTCAGAGCAAGAAAATCAATGTATCCGATGGGCTCAGTCAGTATTACATTATTACTGAGAAGATCCTCCAGCCCGAATCTGTGCATATTTGTCTTTGTCCTGGGATGAATCGGGAATATGAGCTTTCTTTTTTCAGATACTGTATTCAATAAATGGATGAGCTTACTCAGGTATTCCTTTGAATCCACGTTGCTGGGACGGTGAAGTGTTACAAGAATATAATTGTTTTTTGCAAGTTTATAGCAGTCCAGAATATCAGATTTGTCAGCCTTGGGCAGGTAATTAACCAGACTGTCAATCATCACATTCCCCGTAAAGAAAACCTTACTTTCATTTACCCCTTCATTTTTAAGGTGCTCCAGACCGCTTTTCTCTGTTACAAACAGAAAATCGGCAATAGCATCAGTCAAAAGCCTGTTAATCTCCTCTGGCATTTCCCTGTCAAAACTCCTCAAACCGGCTTCAACGTGTGCAACTCTTATATTTAATTTGGAAGCAACCAGGCTGCAGGCTATTGTAGAATTTACGTCTCCGACTACAATTACCAGATCCGGCTTTTCTGAGAGAAGCACTTTTTCGAATTCAATCATAACCCTGGCGGTTTGCTCTGCATGGGAACCGGAACCAACACCCAGGTAAAAATGAGGCTTGGGCAGTTCCAGGTCATTAAAGAATATTTTCGACATTTTTTCGTCATAATGCTGTCCGGTATGGCAGATAAGATGTTCTACCTGACCATCAAATTTCTTAAATGCCTTGTGTAATGGTGCTACTTTCATAAAATTTGGTCTTGCACCAACAACAGAAATTATCTTCTTCAAAGCTCATTCTCCCGAAATTATTTAATATTAAGTTATCTCCAGTTTAAGAAAGCCAAAAGTAAAGAAAAAGAGGTAAAATACAAATCCTTAAAACAAGTGGGACTTCTATTTGCACTCCTTTATATAATACTAATTTTATGAGGAGGATTCAAAGATTATTATTGTTTTAGCATTGATTGTTTGAATATCTTTGTTTTAGTTTGTTTTTTTGTATTTTATTTTATTATCCATTTTCAGGCAGAGATGAAAAACAGGAAGATTTATGTTGCGGGACACCGTGGAATGGTGGGCTCGGCAATTTACAGGAAACTGCAGGCAGAGGGCTGCCAGAATATCATTACAAAAGACTTAAATGAACTCAACCTGATCCGCCAGGATATGGTGGAAAGCTTTTTTGAGGGCGAGAAACCCGAATATGTCATAGTTGCAGCAGCAAAGGTTGGCGGCATACTGGCAAATGACACCTACAGGGCACAGTTCATTTATGAAAACCTCATGATAGAGGCCAATATTATTCATGCAGCACATAAATATGGCGCAGAAAAGCTCTTATTTTTAGGCAGCTCCTGCATTTATCCCAAACTCGCGCCCCAGCCCCTTAAAGAGGAATACCTGCTTACGGGTCCGCTTGAATATACAAATGAACCCTATGCAATCGCCAAAATTGCCGGAATTAAACTGTGCGAAAGCTACTACAGACAGTACGGATCAAATTTCATCTCAGTTATGCCTACAAACCTTTACGGACCTTATGATAATTTTAACCTGGAGACCTCTCATGTGCTGCCGGCCCTTATAAGAAAATTTCATGAGGCAAAGGTAAACGGAAGTGATTCAGTACAAGTATGGGGAACCGGAACGCCAAAACGCGAATTTTTATACGTGGAGGACCTTGCCGATGCCGTGTATTATGTAATGCAGCATATTAACGCCCCGGACCTGTACGAAAATGGCATTTCGCAGATCAATATTGGAACCGGTGAAGACCTGACAATAGCTGAACTGGTAACTACTATTGCCGATGTGGTCGGCTTTGAGGGCAGGATAGTCTATGACAGGACAAAACCAGATGGGACCCCCAGAAAACTTATGGATATCTCAAGGCTGCACAACCTGGGATGGCACCATAAAACTGAACTGAAAGAAGGAATCTCAAAAGCATATAAGTGGTTTCTGGAAAACTATTTCAATTAAAAAAGTATTATAAAGAGCCAGCACTCTGAAAATTTAATTTATATCTGGATCGTTACTTTTTGTATTCTTTAATTTTAAGTTTATTTAAATTGTTATTCCGCCTGCAAAGACTTTAATTTTTTAATTTTTAATTTTTAATTTCTTTAACACATGAAAAAAGCACTAATAACCGGCATCACGGGTCAGGACGGAAGCTACCTGACAGAAATACTACTGGAGAAGGGTTACGAGGTACACGGCATCGTAAGACGCAGCAGCTCATTCAATACGGCCAGGATTGATCACCTGTTCAATAACCCTGAAATACACGGCAAGACACTGTTTCTGCACTATGGCGACCTCGTAGACACGAGCAGCCTGAACCGCCTGCTTGAGAAGATTGGTCCGGCTGAAATATATAACCTTGCCGCACAAAGCCATGTGAAAGTATCATTTGAGGTACCTGATTACACGGCCCAGGTGGATGCACTCGGTACACTGAGATTCCTGGATGCAATTCGTGAGGTTGGACTGGGGCGTGAGGTGAAGCTGTACCAGGCCTCAACCAGTGAGCTCTACGGCAAGGTACAGGAAGTACCCCAGACAGAGCACACCCCGTTCTATCCGCGCTCCCCATACGGAGTAGCCAAGCTATACGCCTACTGGATGATAGTAAACTACCGTGAGGCATACAACCTTTTTGCATGCAACGGCATACTCTTTAATCATGAATCCCCCAGGCGTGGTGAAACATTCGTAACAAGAAAGATCACCATTGCAGCATCCAGAATTGCTCTTGGCCTGCAGGATAAGCTGGTTTTGGGTAACCTGAACGCCAAACGTGACTGGGGCTTTGCTCCTGAATACTGCGAGGGAATGTGGAGAATACTCCAGCATGATAAGGCTGAGGACTTTGTGCTTGCTACTGGTGAAACACACACGGTAAGAGAGTTTACAGATCTTACCTTCGGTGAGCTGGGTATTCAGCTTGACTGGACAGGCAGTGAGGAGAATGAAAAAGGTGTAATCAGGAGTATTGATCCAGCTGTTACCAAGTCCTTATCTCAGCACTTAAAACCGGGAATGTGTGTCGTTGAGGTATCACCCGGATACTACCGCCCTACTGAGGTTGAACTGCTTATAGGTGATGCCACAAAGGCTAAAGAAACTCTCGGTTGGGAACCTGAGACTAAGTTTGAGGACCTGGTTAAACTCATGACCAAAGCCGATTTTCAGAATATACTCAGAATTAAAGGCTGATTTTTTCAGATATATCAGTCCCGGTTACACAGTCCGGGACTGATATATAAAACCTTCCATCAGGATCCCCTGCTTTTAATTTTTCTTCTCCCCTTTTTCCTTTTTCCTTTTTCCTTTTTACTTTTTCCTTTTTACTTTTTCCTTTTTACTTTTTCCTTTTTACTTTTTCCTTTTTAATTGAAAAGACTGACCCGTGGGTCTAATTATGAGTTGCGAATATAAAAAGCTTTTACTATTTTTGAACCCATCAGTCATTTTTTTAAGAAAGTATATGTATTCTGCGGTAAAAATTCTAAATATCCTGCTGCCTGTTTTTTACGGTCTCACATTTTTAGTTTATTTATATGATTTCGTAAAGGAAAAGCACAAATTTGCGAATTCAAAAAGAATTTTTTTATTCATCACGCTGATTTTGCATACTTTTTATCTGCTGGCCAGAACTATCGATTTTAATCACCCCCCAATAACTAATGTGTTTGAAATTTTCACGGTATTGGCGTTTTCCATAAGCTGCAGCTATTTTATTCTTGAGCTGCTTACGGATATCAGGGGTACAGGATTATTCATTATTGTTTTTTCCATCATTTTCCAGCTCATTTCTTCGGTTTTTATCCAGGACCTTACCTCTGTAAAGGAGGTCCTGCGCAACAGAATGCTGGGCCTGCACGTAATAAGTGCACTGCTGGGGTACTCGGGCATTACAATTTCCGCAGTTTATGGTCTGCTCTTCTGGATGCTGTATAAGAGAATTAAGCTGAATAAATTCGGACTTATTTTCGAACGCCTCCCGAGTCTGGAAATTCTGGAGCAATTAAGCTATTATTCAGTAGTGATAGGTTTTGTCCTGCTGACCATGGCAATTATTATCGGTGTAATATGGCTGCCTTCGGCTTTCCCTAATTTTACATATTTCGACCCGAAGATCGTGGCTACAGCTGTAATCTGGATAATCTATGGAATCGGTATTTTAAGCAAGAGCATCGGTGGATGGCGGGGAAAGAAGGTAATTATGTTTTCGATTGCAGGATTTTTCGTGGCATTTTTCTCGATCCTGCTAACAAATTTTCTGGCTAAGAGCTTTCACTCGTTCTATTAATTTGTCCGGGTTTGGGTATATTTAATGTATGACCCGGAAATCAGAGAAGATAAGCTATTTTTTAATTCTTATATAATAAAAGGATTACAGTAAAGACATTCTGACCCTGCGCGCTTGTCTTCTGTATGCGTATTCTAAAGATATGAACTTATTAGCAGTCAGCATAAATCATAGAACAGCACCGGTTGAACTGAGGGAAAATCTGCACCTGAGCACAGATGAAATTAAGAATTTCCTGAAAGAACTCAAAGGCAGCCTCCTCAATGAGGGATTCATAATTTCAACGTGCAACAGGACGGAAATCTATGGTTTCCCCATTAATCCCCGGACGAACTTTAAGGATCTTCAAAAGTTTCTCATTGATAATAAGCCGGTTAATGGCATCAATTCACAAAATTTCCAGAATTTTTTCTCATGCGGTGCAGTCAACCATCTATTTAAGGTAAGTGCCGGCATAGATTCACTGCTATTGGGAGATAACCAGATTCTGGGCCAGGTAAAGGAATCATTCCAGCTCTCGGAGGAATTCGAATTTGCTGGATTCCTGCTTAGAAGAATATTTGATTCGGCCATCAAGGTCGGTAAACGGGCTAAGACGGAAACCGTGATTAGTGACGGCGCAATTACTGTCAGTTATGCCGCCGTTCAGCTCATCGAAAAAATATTTTCAAACCTCAACAAGAAATCTGCTCTCGTTATTGGTGCGGGTGAAACTGGCGAAATTGCAGCAAAACACCTGAGAGATAAGGGCATTGGCAACCTGGCAATTACAAACAGAACAATTGAAAAAGCAGAAAAACTTGCTAATTCGGTGCACGGACGCATTCTCTCCTTCCCTTCTTTCCGGGAATACCTGCATGACTATGATATCGTAATAAGTGCCACGAGCGCTCCTGATTTAATACTTACCGTAGACGACGTTAAAAAGTCCATGAAAAAGCGCAACTATGCCTCAACCATCCTGATGGACATTGCAGTTCCCAGGGATATTGACCCTAAAGTCAGGGATATTGATAATGTGTTCTATCACGACATTGATTCGCTGAAGATTATCGTGGACCAGAATGTTAAGAAAAGACAGGCCGAAATACCCAAAGTACAGAATATTATCATGGAAGAACTGGTTGGACTCTTCGGATGGTATAATTCACTGGAAGTTACGCCTACAATAAAGTCATTGAGGCAGTATTTCGAGGATATAAGAGCCGAGGAGGTCGACAAGCTGAAGAATAAGTTCAGCGCCGAGGATATTGAGAAACTGGACCTGGTAACCAGGAGGATAATCAACAAGTTGCTCCATCACCCGACCATTGAGCTGAAGAAGATTTCTGAAAACGGCGTCAATACACAGGAATCATCCATGAAGGTGAACGTTATCAGAAGCATCTTCGGACTCGATCAGCAGGAATAATTAAATATTTAATATTTGCAGAGGAAAATA
Organism: Ignavibacteriales bacterium; assembly: GCA_050258815.1. Taxonomy (GTDB): domain Bacteria; phylum Bacteroidota; class Ignavibacteria; order Ignavibacteriales; family SURF-24; genus JAAXKN01. The sequence goes on along the minus strand of JBLMZM010000182.1, from coordinate 69,772 downwards.
CTTGAAAAAAACAACTATAGTAATCGGATCCCGTGGCAGCGAACTGGCAATGTGGCAGTCAGATTTTATAAAAAAAGAGATTGAAAAGAAAAATAAGTCTGTTTCCGTAAAAATTGAGCTCATAAAAACCAAGGGGGATAAGATACTGGATGTTGCCCTCTCAAAAATAGGTGATAAAGGCCTGTTTACAAAAGAGCTCGAAATGGAACTGCTTAATAAAAAAATCGACCTGGCAGTACACAGCCTCAAGGACCTGCAGACTGATATTCCTGAAGGCCTGAAACTGGCTGCGGTTACAAAACGCCATCCCGTCGAAGATGCTCTGATTGCCCGGAAAAAAGGCATGACAATTTTTGATTTGAAGGAAGGAGCCGTTGTTGCAACGGGTTCTCTCAGAAGAAGATCACAGCTGCTGCACCTGCGTCCCGACATAAAAATAGTTGAATTGCGCGGAAATGTACCGACACGCATAAAGAAATTTGAAGACTCAGGCTGGGATGCCATTATACTTGCACGCGCAGGAGTGGAAAGACTGGGCCTGAAAAAACATATAGCATCTATTATACCCGTTTCAGACATACTTCCTGCAGTCGGTCAGGGTGCCCTGGGAATAGAAATACACTGTGACAACAGCTTAGTTGAAGAAGTAATTAAAGTAATCCACGACGAGCAAACCTATCTGGCCGCAGTTGCTGAAAGGTCTTTCCTTAAGGCTCTTGAAGGCGGATGTCAGGTGCCGATCGGCGCTTTTGCCGAAGTAAAACCAAATGGTATTTACCTCGATGGCCTCGTAGCCTCTGTGGACGGAACGGTTACCTTCAGGGAAAAACTGAGGGGCAGCAAAAAAGATCCTTCAGCCCTGGGAAAAAAGCTTGCAGCCGACCTCGTTAAGGAGGGTGCGGGCGAAATACTGGAAGAAATTTATAAAAAGAACAGACTTAAGTAATCATAAGCAATCGGGTTTCAGAGTGGCCGGTAAAGAAAAAACAGAAAGCAATAAAAACCACAAGCGCGAAAGGATAATTGAAGCCGCCTCGGCATTATTTTCCGAAAAAAGCTTCCATGAGGTTATGATGGAAGACGTCGCCAGACTGGCTTCAATTGCCAAGGGCACGCTCTATAATTACTTCGCCTCAAAGGAAGACCTCTACTTTTCTATCATGCTCATCAGGATGACAAACCTTATTAATTCCCTTAAAGAGAAAATAGGAAAGGAAAATACACCGGTTGAATCTTTACACCTGTTTGTAATACATAACTATATGTTCATGCTGAAATATTCCTGCTTTTTTCTGATGTTCCAGAAAGACAATATGAACGCCCCTAATACATACTGCTCCGAATTCCGTCTGAAAAAGACGGAGCTTAACAATATACTAAAGGGGATTGTCACTAAAGGCATAGAAGAAAATATCTTTCATACTGATGATCCGGACTTTGCGGCACAGATCACGCTGGGCAGCATCTATGCCGGCGTCAGCAGGGCTATCAGCAGCAAATATTCAAAAAATGAAATTGACAGCGAAAGAGAACACCTGTTCGGCTTTATCCTTAAAGGCCTTAGCAGGGGTCCTGAAGCCGAAAAAAAACTTCCCCTGAAGGATAAAACAATTGTAATTACACGCGGCGAAGAAGCTTCCCAGGAATCTGCAGCCTTGTTTACAGAGTCCGGAGCCGAAACTATTCTTTTCCCCACACTTCAGGTTACCCCGCCAAACAGCTGGGATGAATTCGACTCACTAGTAAAAAAACTGGATAAAACAGATATTCTTATTTTTACTTCTGTTAATACGGTCAGGATGTTCACTAAAAGGTGCTCACAGCTTGGGCTGGAACCCGATTACAGCAATTTGATGATCGCTGCCGTAGGAAAGAAAACAGCCACGGCATGCGGGAAAAACAACATACCCGTTAACTTTATTCCCAGGGAATTCAGCGGGGCCGGTATTGCCTCTGAACTAACTCAGGAGGAAATTGCAGGGAAAGTTGTTTTTATACCGGGCTCGGCAATAGCCGGCACCGGGCTTCCCGAAGCCCTGAGAAGTAAAGGGGCCAGCGTTTTTACCGCTCCTGTATACGATATTTCTGTTCCGTCTGAGGAGGCCTCCAGGACAAATGTTGAGAAACTGGGAAAAGTAAAACCCGACCTCTTTATATTCACCAGTCCTTCTTCTTTCAGAAATTTCCTTGAAATTATGAAAATAACTGAACCTAAAGCCTATTTTAATGGTTTGATGATTGCAGCCATTGGTCCTACCACAGCCTCGGAAATTGAAAAGGGCGGACTTGTGGTGGATATTATACCCGAAGAACACTCTATGGAAGGACTTTTTAAGGCGATTTTGAACTTTTATTCATTTAGTAAAACAGCTTGACGAGGGAGATATTTTATTGAAAATACAGAACGATCTATTTTTAAGAGCCTGTAAAAGACAGCCTGTGGAAAGAACTCCGGTCTGGATCATGCGCCAGGCGGGCAGGTATCTGCCCGAATACAGGGCGGTAAGAGAAAAGGCCGACTTTCTGACAATGTGCAAGACACCGGAACTGGCTGCCGAGGTAACGCTGCAACCGGTCGATATTCTGGGCATTGACGCTGCAATTATTTTTTCGGATATATTGGTCATACCAGAAGCAATGGGTATGACACTCGAAATGCACGAAGGCAAAGGACCAATTTTCCATAATCCCATCAGATCTCATGAGGATTCAAAATCGTTGAAGAGAATTGATCCTGCGGTTGACCTGAAATATGTGCTGGATGCAGTCAGACTGACAAAGAAGGAGCTTAACGGCAGAATCCCCCTTATAGGCTTCAGCGGATCTCCCTGGACATTGCTTACCTATATGGTAGAAGGCAGGGGTTCCAAGAATTTTTCGCATATAAAGAAAATGATATATAACAACCCGGGCCTGGCGCACGAACTGCTTGAAAAGATTTCAGATGCAGTTACCGAATACCTGTCCGCCAAAATAGAAGCCGGGGTAAACGCTATTCAGATATTCGATACCTGGGGCGGAATACTTTCACAGGAAGACTTTAATGAATTCTCACTGCAGTATATTACGAGGATTATTTCCGGACTTAAAAGAAAGGATGAACCTGTAATTGTATTTGCCAAAGGCGTACACTACGGCCTCGAGCAGCTCTCCCAATGTGGGGCAGACGTGCTGGGACTCGACTGGACCATGAACCTCAAAGATGTCAGGCAGGCAGTCGGTCATAAAGTGGCGCTGCAGGGTAACATGGACCCGTGCGTTCTTTACGCTGAACAGGACGTAATTCGCGCCAGGGTAAAAGGCGTGCTGGAATCCTTTGGCAGTGGAAGCGGACATATATTTAACCTGGGGCATGGGATTTTGCCCGACGTGGACCCCGAAAATGCCAAAGCACTCGTAAAATTTGTGAAGGAAGAAAGCAGATTGTTCCATGAGCAGACTTCTGCTCAAGATATATAATTAAGGCCATAAACGGGCCGGATTAAACAGGAGAATGAAAATGTTTACCATAGATTTGGATTTGATAAAGAAGTATGATAAACCGGGACCGCGCTATACCAGCTATCCTACGGCGCCTCAGTTTAACGAGAGTTTTAAGCACGAACAGTATCTGGATGAAATTATAAAGACCAATTACGGCAGCAACCTGCCCGACTTATCCCTTTATTATCACCTTCCTTTCTGTGATACTTTATGCTATTTCTGCGGATGCAACATGATAATCACGCGCAACCGCCAGAGGGTTAAGGATTACATAAAGTACCTTAAAAAAGAAATCGACATGGTCCGCACCTATCTGCTGCCCGATAGAAAGGTAGCACAGCTGCACTGGGGAGGCGGAACACCTACGCACCTGGACCCCGATGAAATTGCGGACCTGAGAAATTATATCAATGAATCGTTTAATTTTAAGCCCGATGCCGAACAGGGCTGCGAAATTGACCCCAGAGGACTTACCCGTGAGCACCTGGCTGCCCTGCGCAACGGAGGCTTTAACAGGATAAGCATGGGTGTCCAGGATTTTAATGAGAAGGTTCAGAAAGCCGTGAACAGGTTCCAGCCCGAGGATATTACCAGACAGACCGTTCAGTGGGTACGGGAACTGGGCTTCCATAGCATTAATCTGGATCTGATGTACGGACTCCCCTTCCAGACAGTTGAAACCTTTGCAGATACCGTGGACAGGGTAATAGATATTTCCCCGGATAGAATTGCCGTATTTAATTACGCACACGTTCCCTGGCTGAAAAAACACATGGCTCTCATACATCCTGAAGATATACCTGCAGCAGAAGAAAAACTCCAGATATTGAAAATGACAATTGAAAAACTTACCTCAGCAGGATATGTTTTTATAGGTATGGATCACTTTTCAAAACCGGATGATGAGCTGGCTGTTGCATTCAGGGAGAAAAAACTCTACAGAAATTTCCAGGGCTACAGCACTAATGCCGGAGCCGACCTCTATGCTATGGGAATAACTGCCATAAGCCAGCTGTCCAGAGTCTATGCTCAGAACTATAAGACCGAGAAAGAATATTTTGCCGCAATCGACAGTGAAATTCTGCCTGTTACAAAAGGATACTACCTGAGCGATGACGACATGCTGCGCCGTCAGGTTATTACAAAACTCATGTGCGATTTTGAGCTGAATATCCCTTCAATTGAAGAACAATTCAATATCAGCTTTAAGGAGTATTTTGCCTGGGGCCTCAATAACCTGAATCAAATGACCGGCGACGGGCTGGTTTCCGTAAGTGACAGTGAAATTAAAGTTACTGACATGGGCAGACTGCTCATCAGAAATATAGCTATGAACTTTGATGGTTATATAGAAAGAAAAGAAGATACTGCAAAATACTCGAGGACGGTATGAGCAAAACGGCTGTCGTGCTGTTTAACCTGGGGGGACCTGATTCCCTGGAAGCAGTGGAGCCCTTCCTGATTAACCTTTTCAGTGACAAGGATATCTTTACCCTGCCATTCCAGGATTTTATGGCCCGGTTCATTGCGGGAAAAAGAACACCCAAAATAATCGAGGAATACAAACTCATCGGCGGTAAGTCTCCCATTGGTTACTGGACAGAGATACAGAGGAAATTGCTGGAGGACAGACTGCGCGGGTCCATGCCTGATACAGACGTCTATATAGCCATGCGTTACTGGCACCCTCTGACTAAAGATACGGCTGAGCTTATAGCCGCAAAAGGCTACAAAGAAATCGTTCTATTGCCCTTATATCCGCATTATTCCATTTCAACGACCGGTTCCTCCTTCAATGAATGGAAAAGGACTTTTAAGGGAAATAGTGAGAAATTAATATATGTCGATAATTTTTTCGATAATGAACTGTATGCAAGAGCTATAAATGAGAGAATAGACGAAGCACTGCTTAAATTCCCGGCTGAGGTCAGAAACGACGTACAGCTCGTGTTCAGCGCACATGGAACCCCGGTCAGTTTCGTAAAAAAAGGTGATCCGTACAGCCACCAGATTAGAAATACTGTTGAACTGATTATGAAAATGCGCGGCAATTCGCATGAGTACCACGAATGTTTTCAGAGTAAGGTTGGCCCGGTCAAATGGCTTGAACCGGCTACAAATAAAAAGATCGCCGAGCTGGGCGCTATGGGCAAAAAACACCTGCTTATAGTTCCCGTCAGCTTTGTGTCTGATCACGTAGAAACACTTTACGAACTGGGAATTGAATACAAACACGCAGCAGATAAAGCAGGGATTGAAAATTATGTAGTTATGACGGGATTAAACGATTCATCATTATTTATTGATGCACTGCATGGAATTGTAATTACTCACTTAAATGGCAATAATAAATAAGAAATTCCGAATTCCAAATAATCATAAAGTTTAAGTCATGAATAAGAAAATTGTTATTCTCGGTGCCGGTATCTCGGGTCTGGCTACAGCATATTGGCTGCAGAAGGACGGATATGACGTTACAATAATTGAAAAAAATCCGGAGGTGGGCGGTGCAATGGTAAGCACCAGGGAAAGCGATTTCCTGGTCGACTACGGACCCAACAGCGGACTTGAAACCAATCCACTCATTGGCCAGCTCGTTGAGGAAATTGGCATTAAGGATCAGATGATCTATGCCAATCAGCAGGGCAATAAAAGGTACATCCTCAGAGATAACCAGCTTCACGCACTTCCGATGAACCCGGTTTCATTCCTCGGCACAAAATTATTTTCAACCAAAGCCAAGCTTAGGCTTTTTGCCGAACCTTTTGTAGGCAGAACACAGGATGGGTACTACCAGAGCATATCCCAGTTCGTGCGCAGAAGGCTGGGACAGGAATTCCTCGACTATGCGATCAATCCCTTCGTTGCCGGAGTTTATGCGGGAAACCCGGATGATCTTAGCGTTAAGTCTGCCTTCCCGAAACTTTACCGCCTCGAAGAACTATATGGCGGACTGATCATGGGAATGATCAAAGGAGCAAAGGAAAGGAAAAAACGGGCCGATACATCCAAGCAAAACGCAAGAATGTTTTCCTTCAAGAACGGCATGCAGGTATTTCCAAAGGCACTCTCAGCCATGCTGGAAGGTAAAATAATGCTCGGGACCGAAGTTACAGGTGTTGAAAAACTGGCTAACTCGTACAAGGTGAAATTTAAGAATAACGGGACAGAAGAATCCATCGAGGCTCAGGTTGTCATTTCAACCCTGCCGGCACATTCTGCCTGTTACCTGTTCCAGAATATTGACGGCACACTGTTTAATCACCTTAAATCCATATACTATCCCCCCGTCATGGTTCTCTACCTGGGCTATAAAGAAGAATCAGTCGGACGCCCGCTGGATGGTTTCGGATACCTGATTCCACAGAAGGAAAAAAAATCTTATCTGGGTGCCATCTGGAGCTCGACTATATTCCCTAACCGTGCCCCTGAAGATTTTGTATCTTTTACGCTCTTTGTTGGAGGTGCCCGTTCACCCCAGCTGTTTGATGAAATGAAAAAAGAGGACCTGATCCGCCAGGTGCTCAAGGAGTTTCAGGAAGTAATGAAAATTACGGGAATGCCCGACTTCAGGACCGACAGGATGTGGCCCAAGGCAATTCCACAGTATAATATTGGCTATATTGAACATGAGAAGTATTTTGAAGAATTTGAACAGGCTAATAAAGGCCTCCTGCTCAGCGGAAACTACAGAGGTGGAATTTCCGTGGGAGACTGTATTGCAAGTTCTGAAAGGGTTTATAAACGTGTGATTGAATTATTATGATATCCTGATATTTATTACGTCCCGGGAGTTCGGGATCTATTGAACTGAAGATCAACAAATTTTATAATGGAGAAATACATGGCTAGCTATCCGGCAAAAAGATTAAGACGCCTGCGTTATAATCCACTCGTAAGAGAGATGATACGCGAAACACACCTGAACAAGAGTGACCTAATTTATCCCCTCTTCGTGGTCCACGGGGAAAATATCAAAAATGAAATCAAGTCAATGCCCGGCGTTTACCAGATGTCAGTGGACGTACTGGTAAACGAATGCAAAGAGGTTGCAGCACTCGGCATTCCGGCAGTTCTTCTGTTCGGTATTCCTGCACATAAGGATGAACAGGGTTCAGAAGCATACGACAGCAACGGCATTGTCCAGCAGGCCGTGCGCGCCATTAAGGCAGAAGTGAAAAATCTTCTTGTTATTACTGACGTATGCCTTTGTGAATATACCTCACACGGCCACTGCGGCCTTCTAAACGGTGAGGAAGTCCTCAACGATGAAACTGTTTCTCTGCTTGCCAAAGAAGCCGTATCACACGCCGAGGCCGGAGCAGATATCATCGCACCTTCAGACATGATGGACGGCAGAATAATTGCGATCAGAAAAGCGCTCGATTACAAGGGCTTCCAGAAAACACCGATCATGAGCTATGCAGCAAAGTATGCCTCAGGTTTTTACGGACCCTTCAGGGATGCCGCCGAATCAACACCCGCATTTGGCGACAGGCGTTCACACCAGATGGACGTCGCAAACGCCGAAGAAGCATTAAGAGAGGTGGAATCCGACATTGATGAAGGAGCCGATATGGTAATGGTGAAACCGGCAGGAGCTTATCTGGATATTATCTACAGGGTCAAGGAAAGATTTGGCATGCCGACGGCAGCCTACCAGGTAAGCGGTGAATACTCACTGATTAAGGCAGCTTCAAAGATGGGCTGGATAGACGAAGAAAGAGTAATGATCGAATCCCTGCTCGGCATTAAACGCGCAGGGGCAGACATGATACTTACCTATTTTGCAAAAGAAGCAGCAAAATACATAGACAGGACCAGATCATAACGCGATTGCCGGAAACACACTTTCCCATCTAAGGTGTGTCATAGTTTTTTACAATGAATTCCATTGTGTACTTACATTATAACTTAATGGAAGATGATATTTTCTAAAACTCATCATCTTCCATTTTTTTATTTGAATAAATTAAGATTGGAATATACTTTATAATAGAATCAAAAGGAGGAATAATGAAATACCGTAAAGTAGGTAAAAGCAATATTGAAGTCTCTGAGATCAGCCTGGGCTGCTGGACACTTGGAGGACTTAACTGGGTTAACGGAGTTCCAAATGGCTGGGCTGACGTTGATGAAAAGGAAGTCACAGAGGCGGTTAACTATGCACTTGAAAAGGGGGTTAATCATTTTGACAATGCGGATGTCTACGGCAATGGCCGGGCTGAGCGGATGCTGGCTAAAGTTCTTGGAAACAGAAGCAAAGACGTTGTTATAGCAACCAAGGTTGGATGGTTCCCCGGTACGGCTGAACACGCCTACGAACCACAGCACATAAGACATCAGTGCGAACAGTCGCTGGTTAACCTGAAAAGGGATTTTATAGATATTTATTACTTCCATCACGGAAGTTTCGGTGAAAACGACGTGTATCTGAATGATGCCGTTGATGTTATGAACCGCCTGAAGGAAGAAGGCAAGGTAAGAGTAATCGGACAATCAGCATATTCCAACAGCGACTTTGAAAAGCTGGTGCCAATAGTAAAACCCGAAGTGCTGCAAAGCTCTGCTAATGCCCTCGATGACCACTACCTGGCAGACGGCACACCGGTAAGAAAACTTCTGGAGGATAACAAGATATCATTTGTGGCATTCGGACCCGTTGCACAGGGACTTTTGCTCGGCAAATACAATAAAAATAATCCTCCTAAATTTGATGCCGGAGACCACAGGGCAAACGCACAGAGGTTTTCGGTTGAGAATCTCAGCAAGCTGGATCCCAAGGTTGAGGCCCTGAAAGAAAAATTCGGTTCCAAAACAGAGGATCTCTCCAGGGCGGCACTGCAATACCTGCTTCATTACAAGGTGGTTGCGGCCGTAATTCCCGGCTTCAGAAACCTGAGACAGGTAATTACAAACCTGGAAGCAGCAGACAAGCCCCTGACTGATGATGAATTCACTTTTATAAAAAATCTGTTTACTGATTCAGGCATTAAATACTAGGGTCAATTTTGTAGCTTGTTAAATTGACCATTGAGGTATTATTTATTAATAACCTCTGTACCGGCCTGCTTTATTTTTCTTCCTGCAGGCCGGAGATGATTATACCGGTACAGAAATTAAACTTTCTGTACCTTTTTGTTTAATGAACATTAAGTTTAGAAACGGGATGAAAAGAACTCCGGAAAATTTAGAAGAGATCGGCCAATCCGAATCCGGCAATACAGGGAGAGAAAAAGCCGGGATTACCTCAAAACTGAAGGGCAAGGTGAGCTGGCAAAAGACTTTTGCTGCCCTCAGACACCGCAATTACAGGCTTTGGTTCTGGGGACAGATGACCTCCCTTTTCGGTTCCTGGATGCAAACCACGGCACAGGGATATCTGGTTTTTCAGCTGACACACTCACCCGTTTACCTGGGTTATGTGGGCTTTGCTTCGGGCGTGCCCGCATGGGTATTTATGCTTTTCGGGGGCGTAATAGCCGACAGAATCGAACGCAGAACCGTCCTTATTATTACCCAAACCGTAATGATGATTCTTGCCCTCATTCTGGCGGGACTCACCTTTGCCCACATAGTTGAAGCCTGGCATATAGTCCTGCTCGCCTTCGGACTGGGCATTGCAAATGCTTTTGATGCTCCTGCAAGACAGTCATTTGTACTTGAGCTTATAGACCGCGAGGACCTCGTTAATGCAATAGCACTTAACTCCACTATGTTTAACACCGCTACTGCCGTGGGTCCTGCTGTTGCAGGCTTAACTTATGCCGCATTCGGTCCCGCATGGTGCTTTACAATTAATGGCATCTCATTCCTTGGAGTAATTGCCGCTCTGATGATGATGCAATTGAAGACCCAGGTTCGCCAGGAGACTAAGAAATCTGCCCTGGCAGACCTGAAGGAAGGAATGATTTATATACGAAAGCAGAAAATGATCCTCACGCTGATGGGTACGGTTACAGTAGTGGGTCTGTTCGGCATCGCCTTTGCCACATTGATACCGGCCTGGGCGGTAAGCATACTTCGGGGTGATGCTACAACGAACGGGCTTCTGCAATCAGCAAGGGGATTCGGCGCACTGATAAGCGCCCTGTTCCTGGCCTCCGTTGCCAGCTTTAAGATAAAGGGGAAACTGGTTACAATCGGCATGTTTTCATTCCCGGTGCTCCTGATTGTGTTTTCATTTGTGCGCTGGCTCCCATTGTCACTTATAGTCCTTATAGGCATTGGAGCCGCCTCACTGCTGATCTTAAATGTGGTTAACGGTTTAGTGCAGACTCTCGTTTCAGATGAATTCCGGGGCAGGGTCATGGGTATCTACAGCATATCTTTTTTTGGTTTTATGCCCCTGGGAGCGCTGCTTATAGGAGCATTTGCCGAACATCTGGGAGAACCAATGGCGATAATCATTAATGCTGTCGTACTGCTGCTGTTTGCGACACTCATATTTTTCCTGGTACCGAAGCTGAGGACACTGCATTAAATTGGATAGGCCCGGAGAGATTTTTTCCGAACAAAAAAGTTTGATATATTTCCCTTTAGAATTTATTAAAATTACTGCATTACTTAATTTTTCCAATAATTTTCCAGGAAAATAGAAATGAATATTGCAACTAGCGAAAGGCTTTTTGAAGAAGCTAAAAAATATATTCCCGGCGGGGTGAATTCCCCGGTCAGGGCATTTAAGTCCGTTGGCGGAAGCCCGTTGTTTATTAAAAAGGGTTATGGATCTAAAATTGAAGACGTCGACGGCAACGAATATGTTGAGTATATAGGAAGCTGGGGACCGCACCTGTTCGGACACAATCCGGATTTTATCAAAAGTGCCCTGCTTGAGGCTGTAGAGAATGGGACTAGCTTCGGTGCGCCGACTGAACTCGAGGTTAAAATGGCACAGCTGATCACCCAAATGGTGCCTTCAGTTGAAATGGTAAGGATGGTCAACAGCGGCACAGAAGCCACCATGAGCGCTATCCGTGCTGCAAGGGGTTATACAAAAAGGGAAAAATTTATAAAATTTGAAGGCTGCTACCACGGTCACGCAGATTATTTTTTGATAAAGGCCGGTTCCGGTGCACTTACACTCGGTATACCCACAAGTCCTGGAGTCACACAGGGAAATGCCGCCGATACGCTGGTGGCAGATTATAACGACATTGATTCGGTTAAACGACTCGTCAGCAGCAATAAAGATCAGATTGCGGCCATTATTGTTGAACCGGTGGCGGGTAATATGGGGGTTGTCAGGATCAATGAGACTTTTCTTAAAGAACTTAAGACAATCTGTGAAGAGGAAGGAATAGTTCTTATATTTGACGAGGTAATGACAGGATTCCGCGTAGCTAAGGGCGGCGCTCAGGAAATCCTTGGGATTAAACCCGACCTGAGTACATTCGGAAAAATAATTGGATCCGGACTGCCGGTCGGAGCTTTTGGCGGGAAAAAAGAGATCATGCAGATGATTGCGCCAAGCGGACCCGTGTATCAGGCAGGGACACTGAGTGGCAATCCGTTAGCCATGTCGGCCGGCTATGCTACCCTTTCATACATAAATGAACACCCCGAGGTCTACACTATACTTGAGGAAAAATCACAATACCTGGAAGCAGGAATGTCCAATAACCTGAAGCAGCTGGGTAAAAACTACGCCTGGAACCGCGTTGGCTCAATGATGTGCATGTTCTTTACCGAAAACAAGGTGGTGGATTTTAACTCGGCGGTTCAATCCGATACTGCACTATACGGCAGGTATTTCCATGAAATGCTGAAACGCGGGATTTATCTTGCCCCGGCACAGTTCGAAGCCATGTTTGTTTCAACTGCGCACACAAAAGAAGATCTCGATAAGACTATTAAGGCACACTACGAAGCGCTGAAGACGGTATTGGGTTAGGATATAATAAAATAAAGGCGGTTGATCCCGCCTTTATTTTATCTTTTATTTACAGATATTTTTCGTCAAAAATATTTCCGATGCCCAGTATTTTGCTGGGGTCAATTGCAGCCTTTAAGGCCGCCATTTTCCTTATATTCTCCTCCCCGTACATCATCAGCAAATATTCTCTCTTTAGTTTCCCTATGCCATGTTCTGCTGAAACCGTGCCTCCCAGCTCTACTGCCCTTTGACATATCTGCATATAAAGCTTCTTTGCCAGGTGAAACCCATCCTGGTCTTCAGGTAGCATGTTCAGGTGTGCGTGTGAATTCCCGAAGTGTCCATAGACTACATAGTTAAGTCCGGCTTCTTCAACCTCACGAACGATTTCTTTATAGAAGCCCTGGAATTTCTCATCCGGCACTGCTATATCGGTACCTACTTTTGTGATGTTTTTTCTTGAGATATATTCGCTTACCTTCCAGGAAATTGCATGTCTGAAATCCTTAAACTTCTCCATGTCGCTTTTATTTGAAGCAAACCAGGCAGTTTCCTCGTTGCCATTATGATTTACTATCAGCTCCATCCATTTCTCAAACAGAAGTTCCTCACTTTCCTGTGTAAATTCCTGTTCAAACCATACGGCAGCTTTGGCATCCTGTGGGACCTGGGGAAATTCATCAATTAAAAATCTAAGAGAATAATAGTCAAAGAACTCAAGTCCGCGTGCATCAACACCCTCAGGCAGGGCCTTCGCCCTTGTCTCAAATGAAGCTTTCCTGGCACTATCGACAAAGCCGAGTGCGTCATCCTCATTATCAAAAAATATAACCGCAGAAAGTATATTCTCAGGCATCTCAAGCAGCTTTACTTTTATCTCCGTAATAACGCCAAGCGTACCTTCAGAGCCGATGAATAGATCAATGGCATCCATATCCCTATGGCAATAATAGCCGGCAGCATGCTTGGTATGGGGCATCTTGTAAGCGGGTATTGTGAGTGGAATTATTTTGCCTGACTCAGTCCGGAGATTCAGACTGTAGCCCTCGGCCCTTTGATTACCACGCATAAGTTTTAGCAGTTCCCCATCGGGGAGCACTATATTCAGTGCCATAATATAATCACGCGTCGGACCATATTTGAAAGTTCTCGCTCCCGAGGAATTCGTGGCAGCAGTAGCACCAACAAAGCAGTTTCTTTCGGTCGGATCAGGAGGATAAAACAACCCCTCCTGCTCTGCCATGTCCTGGAAATCCTTCAGGATCACCGCGGGCTGCAGCACGGCATACTTCTCTGCCTTATTTATATCCAGTACCTGGTTTAATTTTTCCGTGGAAATAACTATTCCGCCTTTAGGAACCCGCGCACCGGTCAGTCCGGTACCATTCCCTGAAACGGTGACTTTAATACCTTTTGCCGATGCGTCCCTGAGTATTGAAATTACTTCAGTTTCATTCTCCGGGAAATATACTGCGTCGCAGAATCCCTTAACGTTTGCCGCATCCAGCAGATAATTTTCAATTTCGTCTGGTGAAGTTTTTATGATCATTATGTCAATTACCGGTTTATTCTTCTACATTCCTACCGTGGCGTTTCATGATCCCTTTCCATGTTTCCATATCAAGCTGTTCGGATTCCTCAATGAGCATAATAGGGATATCATCCTCAATCCTGTAGCGGCGGCGGGTTGCCTTATCCACCGAAACCAGAAAATTTCCATCCAGCACCAGGTCGGCTTTTGTTTCCGGACAGCAGAGTATATCCAAAAGATCCTTACTAATCATGTTTGCTCCAGTATTTCATTATTTATTCAGACAAATTTAGCAATTAATCAGCATGAATAAAAGAGAATGCTTTAAGAATGCAGAATTACGGCCATATTAAGGATATTTCCATGTAAATATTTAGCCATTCCCTTAATTGACTTGCTTAAGACCTTCAATAATTTAGCTTATTTATTGTTGGTTTTATAGTATCAAAGGCAATACTTCGTATCTATATATAGTTCTTAATTAACCTTCGGTCTAACAATAAAATAATGAGGTATGTTATGGATCTATTGAAAGAAACAAAAATCAGTATGCCTTTAATCGGTGAAAAATTTCCCGAAATGGAAGTACAGACCACAAGAGGAGTTCTGAATATTCCAAAGTCATTTGAGGGCAAATGGATAGTCCTGTTCAGCCATCCGGCCGATTTTACCCCCGTCTGTACTACCGAGTTCGTTGCTTTTGCCCGAAAATTCGAGGAATTCAAGAAACTGAATACCGAACTGATCGGTCTTTCCATCGATCAGATATTCTCACATATCAAATGGGTGGAATGGATAAAAGAAAAACTCGGTACCGAAATTCCATTCCCCGTAATAGCTGATGACCTGGGAAAGATTGCAATGAAGCTTGGAATGATTCATCCTGAAAAAGGAGCCAATACGGTCAGGGCAGTATTTATTATCGATCCAAAGGAAACGATCAGACTAATGATCTATTATCCACAGGAAGTTGGCCGCCAGATAAATGAAATCCTCCGTGCACTGAAGGCTCTTCAGATTTCTGACGAAAGCAAGGTAGCCATGCCTGAAAACTGGCCGAATAATGAGCTGATTGGTGATAAGGTAATCATTCCGCCTCCAAAGGATGTCGCTGCTGCTGAAGAGCGCCTGAAGACCGCAGAGGGATTTGACTGGTGGTTCTCATTTAAGGAACTGACTCCTGGCTGATGATATATTATCTGTGATCACGTCCATAAAAAAATAACCCCGGGGGACGACAAATACCGCCATAACGGTATTTTCTTCCCCCAGGGTCAAATCTATTTGTACAGTTGCTTATCCGGTTATTTACCCGTGGCCTGATTGAGGGCAAACTGCCTGCTCTGTACCGGAGGAGTAAGTTTTACCTTATGCTCCCCCGTATTGAACTTTCTGACCAGGCTCTGGAGATTTAACGTCAGTCTTCCCAGGCCTTCAGCAGCCTGTGCCACCTGGTGTATTCCGGCTGAGGATTGCCGCGTAACCTCTGTAATGGCTTCCACATTTTTACTGATCTCTTCACTTGCAGAAGACTGCTCTTCGCTTGCAGCCGCAATCTGGCGGATAAGATCTGAAACCTTTCCGGTTCCCTGTATTATCTCATCCAAAGCCATACCGGCCCTGTTTGCCATTGCTTTACCGCTTTCAACTTCTTCAGTACCTTTGCTTATAGATTCAATGGCAGTATCGGTATCTTTTTGTATCTGCCGGATCATCATTGCAATTTCTTTGGTGGCTTTGGTAGTCTTTTCAGCAAGCTTGCGCACTTCATCAGCCACTACGGCAAAGCCGCGGCCCTGTTCACCGGCTCTGGCTGCCTCAATTGCAGCATTCAGGGCAAGGAGGTTAGTCTGGTCAGCAATGTCATCAATTACCTGAACGATTTCACCGATCTGGCCGCTGTTCTTGCCCAGTTCTTTTACTGTTGAAGCCGATTGTAACACTACCTCGGCAATTTTGTTCATGCCCGAAATGGTGTCCTTTACTACACTTCCGCCATCCTTTGCCTTTTCACCGGCCTCTTTTGCGGTATCGGCGGCAAGAGCCGTATTACGGGTATTATCGATAATGGTCCTGGTCATCTGCTCAACTGCCGTTGCAATTTCAGCAGCCTGATGCGCCTGGCTGCTGCTGCCCTGAGCCATTTCTTCAGTACTGGCTGAAATCTGGCTGCTGGCACTTGCCGTCTCTTCAACGGCGTTGGCTACGCTTGTTACCATGCTGTTAAAGCTTTCAGCCGTGCTGTTAAAGCCCTTAAATAATTTCCCGATGGTATCATCCTTCTCTACACTCAGCCTTACTGTAAGATCCCCGCTTGAAAACCTGTCCATGGCTACCAATAATTTCTCAGTTGAACGGGAGAGATATTCCTTGCCGGCTTCGGATTCCTTTATGGCCTCTTCAACTTTCTTTTCAACGCTGGCTTTCTCGGACATGAGGTTCTCCAGACTCTGATTGACATTTGCTACCATCTTCTCCATTGCATCTGATAATAGCCTGGTCTCATCCCTGCTTTCAACGGCCAGGGAAACATTCAGATCTCCATCCGAAATTTTCTTAGCGGCTTCAGCCAGCTGATAGATCGGCTTTGTAATTCTTTTGACCACAATTGATGTTATCAGCAAAAACAATATATACAACCCGAAACCAGCACTTATATTTGTCCACAGGGTTTTCATCCTGGCATTGTATATATCTTTCAGGGAATAATCCGCACCAATTACGTAGGTTTTTCCGCTTGCAGAAGTAAACGGAATCAGCACTGAGCGGAGCGTCCCCCATCTGTCGGTATACTCCTCAAAGCGCTGCTTTTTATCCCTGAATATCTGGTGCATTTCCTCAGAAGCTTCACTATAAGCCTGAAAAAATGGAGAGTAGGTGCCTTTTGCAAGCTCTTCATCAGAAGCGCTCGAAGAGGTAATATGGATCGTATCATCCGGAGTCTCAACCATACTGTATACGTAGGCCAGACCCAGTCTCTTTGTAATTAAGCTGAGCTTTTTCGTGTTTTCGAGGTTTTCGGTTTCGGAAACGGAGGAAGCGTTTACTATGCGGTCGTGATATGCATCCCCAAATGCATAGTATACACTGTATGCACCCGCGATCAGATTATCGTCAATAGACTTGGAAATTAGAGCTCTTTCATTTTCATACGAGAAATATGAATAGAAGGCGATCATGACCAAACCAAATATGGATATCAGAAGCATTATCTTCTGTTTTATCCACATCCTGCTCAGCCTTTGTTTTATTGTTTGAAACATTACTTATTCTCCCCGATAAAATTTTTCGACTGGAAACTGGAGCCGTTTATTAAGCCTTAGGAAAGCCTGTTTAGAGGCTTACCTTGAACACCATATAAGTATTCTTGACATAGGGATTCATTATTACAGACATTCCTACGGGCAGGCTGAAATCCTGCGTGATTTTAATTGTCTTTGATACGTTAAAACCAAGGTTAATAATTTCAAACTTATCCGTTTCAACACAATGCCACAGGCTGCGGCCCTGAGCTGCGCCGGCAAAGAAATTCAGCGATGTACCATTAATATTGACGGGATAACCGACTTCAACATACATTGATTTATTCTCTGGTAAATCATTGTGGATATTGCTGCTGATGGTAAGGCTGACAGGAAAGCTTTCAGGACCATTATACGTAATGGCGGCTTCCACGGTATGTGCACCTTCACCGTTACCGGAAAAATTTGAAAATTTCAGGCTGTCAATATACGGGTAGTAATAGTCAGTGGCCGTTGCAGAGAAGGTACCGGCTGAAGTCGGCAAAGAATATTTGAAATAAAAATCATTTTCAGAATATTCGCCCGTAAACCCATAGGACCCCCAGATTCCCAGACTGAATGTTCCCGCAGAATTTGCATTCAGGTCAAATGAACCGTAGGGCTGTATCTGCGGAACAGCCGGCGAGCCGCCTAGTTCAATTCCACGCCACACATAACGGCTGACAATGTCAGCTCCAAAATTAAAAGAATAAGGTTTTGATTCGGAATCCTGTTTTGATTCAGTTTCCTGTTTAGGCTCTGCTTCCTGTGCCAGTAAAGGACTGACACAAAAAAACAACGAAATAAATAAAACTAGCGGCAGATAACAAGGTTTTGAACGCATGAATGCTCCATACTGATAATGATATTTGGATTAATATAAATGTCTTTTAACATGAGGATAACCAGGACATGTAAAAAAGATAATATGTTAATCATTATCGAAACATTGAGCAGAATAATTAAGCATGCGCCCTAAATTATTTTAAACTTAAATATTTTATTTCTTTTTAACTCTATAAGGTCCTTTCCGGGTACTACAAAGGCTATTTAGGACGGGAGTTTTCATTTTAAAAATTTTCCCTGTTATTACCTTGAATTCCTCTCTCTGCCTGATTGAGGCAAAATGCTCATCCTTGTCGGCATCCAGACCTCCGCCTGAAGTGACAACTTCATCCAGCAGGCTTAAGGCTTCCTTTGCTTGTCAGGAAAGTTAATATGCACAGGCGAGCTTATATTTCAGCCAGCAGGACTTCTTCAATCCTCCCGACCGGAAGCCAGTCGTCCATATTTATATAACTACTTTTGTCCATGGCCGCAGGTTCTATTTTTTCAGCTTCCATAATTTCAATCAGCACCAGGTATCTTTTTCCGGCGTACTTTTCTTTTTGTTTTACGGAGAGTTGCAGTGCTTTTTCATTTTTTTCTATCAGGTACAAAGCTTCCTCAGGACTGAGCTTTTCCGAATTTAACACGCTTTTGACTATTGCTCTGGCCTTGATTTTGCCTTCACCATTATTGTTGACAAAAAATAATCTATCCCCTGCATATACCTTCCCATATGGCATCTTTCTGCCGGCGGCTCCCCGCAAAATCATTGTCTTGGAACCGGAGGTAATTTTATCCAATTCCCCTGAGGAGGCTTCAACATAAACTACGTGGTCCATATTTTCTCCTTTGTTTGTGTCACGTTTATGGTCTGACAGTGGTAAAATTAGACGGGAGTAATGGTAAAAAAGTTCTTGTCAATCATGATTAAATGATTAATATTTTGATTAGCAGCAATAACAGGTATCACCTGACGGGCGCTTAGGGGGATGAAGGCATTCATATTTACGTGCGGGCAGGCATATTGCCAGGTCTATTTCCCCTGTTCATTTTGCTTGGTTATCAGAAAGTCTTCAATTGCTTCAATGACGCCGACAAATTTTTCCAGCTCCATCGGTTTTGTAAAATAAAAATCCACTTTAAGTTTTCTGCAGATGAGCACATCGCTTTCTGCCTCAGAAGAGGTCAGCACAATTACAGGAATATCATTCAGGCCCGGATCTGCCTTTACGTCGGCCAGGACCTCCTTACCATTTTTCTTGGGCAAATTCAGATCGAGTATAATAAGGCCAGGTCTGGGAGCATCGGCATATTTACCCTTTCGCCTCAGGAAAGACAGGGCATCTATTCCGTTATTTACGACGTTTAGGTTAACAGAGACTCTCCCGTAGTTAAACACCTCTTTTATCAGACGGATATCCCCCTGGTTATCTTCAACCAACAATATCTCAGTAGGTTCAGAATTTACCATTTGTCAGTTTACCCCTTTTTGCAGGAATTGTAAAATAAAATATTGAGCCCTCTCCGGGTGTTGATTCGACCCAGATACGCCCTCCATGCCTTTCCACTATTTTCTTACATACAGCCAGCCCTATTCCCGTTCCCGGATAGGCCTCCTTTGTATGCAAGCGCTGAAATATCAGAAATATCCTGTTGAAATACTCGCTTTCCATTCCAATACCGTTATCCCTGATGGAAAAAACCCAACTCTTGTCTTTCCTCTGGCAGCTAATGTGAATTTCGGGATCTCTCTCACCATGAAATTTGATGGCATTCCCTATTAAATTCTGGAGCAGTTGTGCAATTTGAGTCTCATCAGCCAGTATCATGGGAAGAGGGTCCTGCGTAATTGTTGCCTTATTTTCAAGTATGGATTCTTTAAGGTCAGACAAAACGTCAGTAAGAATTGCCTCGCAGTCAATCGACTTAAAAGGTTTGCCCCTCGTAGTCACCCTTGAATACTTGAGCAGGTCATTTATCAGGCGCTGCATTCTTTTTGCACCTTCAAGCGCATAATTTATAAAGTCCAATGCTGAAGAATCCAGCTGATCAGAATAACGCTTAGCCAACAGCTGTGTATAACTTGCTATCATTCTGAGCGGTTCCTGCATGTCATGCGAGGCTATGTAGGCAAATTGTTCCAGTTCTTCGTTGGAACGCTTTAATTCCGTTATAGTTCTTTGAAGTTTCTCTTCTGCCTGCTTGCGTTTTGTAATGTCGTGCATGATGCCGAGTATCTGGTAAATCTTCCCCTTCTCGTTGAGCAAAGGCACATAATTGATAATAGTAGTAAGGATCCCGGATGGGTATCTGAGTCTGCATTCAACTGTCTGGGGAGTCCTCGTAGTGACACAATTTTTAAGAGTTGGCAGATAGGCGTTTGTAACCTCGGGAGGATATATCTCTTCATCCTTGTATCCGATATAATGTTTCATTGAATAACCGCCCGTCCTTATACCGTAGGCGTTTATAAACTGGATTCTCCTTTCTGCGTCATAGATTATAAAGGTATCCGGAAAATTATCCACGGCAAGGCGGAAGCGCTCAGTTGAAATACGCAGAGCCTTTTCGGCTTTTTTGTGCTCTGTTATATCCCGGTTAACGCTGATATATCCTGTTACTTCACCGTTCTTATCTCTGATGGCAATTGTTGTGCATTCAGTTACTACCTTTTTATCATCTTTCCCAAATTGCACCAGCCTTTCACTTACCCTGCCCATGTCATCAAAGACGTGTGTCATTCCGGCATTTTTTTTACTTCCATATTCAGTACTGATAACACCACGTATATCCTTGCCCAGTACTTCTTCTGCTTTCCATCCATACATCCTTTCTGCAGCCTTGTTCCATGCAGTCAGTGTGTACCTGCCATCTGTAGCAATTATGGCGTCATTCACATTGTCAATAAGATGGGCCTGATACATAAGCCGTTCACGTTCAGCCTGAAGACTCTCGGTAAGGATAGATAATTCAATGTTCCGCTTCCTCAGTTCACCAGCCTGCACATCCAGCTCGGCTGCCTTCCTGTCACTAATATCTGTAAGTGCCATACAGAGGTGCGGCTCTCTTTCATTTTCATTTAAGACCATACTGTTGAGAAAGGCATAAAACCTGATGCCATCCGTCCTGACCAGCCGCAGCTCACACTCTTGTTTTTTCCCGGTCTTATAGGCTTCGGAGGCATGGAAATGGAATATATCCAGGAATGGGGGGTCAATAAAATCAGTAACAGATTTTCCCG
Organism: Ignavibacteriales bacterium; assembly: GCA_050258815.1. GTDB lineage: Bacteria > Bacteroidota > Ignavibacteria > Ignavibacteriales > SURF-24 > JAAXKN01. Next base: position 48,533 of record JBLMZM010000182.1, on the reverse strand, counting down.
AAAGCCATTTTATTTCGGCTCCAAGCATGGAGGCTGCAGTAGAGTTGACTTCTGTGATTATATGGTCATTTGAAATGGTAATATAGCCGGAAGGAGCAAAATTGTACAGCTTAAAATATTTTTCGTGCAGTAGTCTTTCCCTCTTCTGAAGACGCCGCAGCTGCTTGTTATGCATCTCCAGTTCATGTTTACTGACACTGAGTTCATGAAGCAATTTTTCCATATCATGCAAATTATCCGGTCTGACCAGAATATCCCTTTCTGGGACCAGTCTTTCAGCCCTGTGTCTCAATACTTCCTTGCCATCTGAACCGGATCTATGCTTGGGCATTCACTCTCCGCATTGTGTTAATGCACTATCAATCAGAACTTCTTATAACATCATTATTGAATTCAGCAACAGGTTTCCTCCAGGCTCCCCGCTCTACATACCTGGTAAGGATAGAAGTTAAAATATTTACTTCAAAAATTCAATCATTCAAAAAGAAAATTTGAAGAATTTTAGGAAAACGGGTACATTACAGCAGAAAATACCGGCAGGCACAGTAATAATCCGCATACAATATTGTGTGAAACAGGGCCAAAAGAAGCGTATATTTCCAGGCGTTCTTTGCCGCAGGCCCTGTGCTATTGATGCCATAAGAGGATATAATTTTTCCCGAATATATATTTTGGGATAGGTAATTATGGAAAATTTGCGTTTATTGTATGTTAAATTTAAACACAAATATTTTTCCAAAGGAGAAACTTATGCCAATAAAACCGAATCAGGTTGTTACAGTCAATTACAGCTTAAAGGATGAGAATGGCGAAATACTTGATGCAACTACAAAGGAACAGCCTTTTGCTTTTTTGAGCGGACAGAACCAGATCCTGCCCAAGCTTGAAGAAGAAATAAGCACGATGATAATAGGAAGTAAAAAACAGATCGTTCTCTCTCCCGAAGAAGCCTATGGCGAATATCAGCCTGAATCAGTTCAAGTTGTAAACCGTTCAAACTTCCCCGAAGGCTCCAAACTGGAGGAAGGGATGGAGTTTGTTGCAAATACACCCGACGGACAACAGTTGCCTTTTATTATTACAAAGATAGAAGGAGATGACATAACTCTGGATTTTAATCATCCGCTGGCTGGTGAAACTCTTACGTTTGACCTTGAGCTGCTCGACATAAGAGATGCTACAGCCGAAGAACTGACCCATGGACATGTTCACGGAAATGGCGGACACCATCATTGATACTGTAAATTAAAAAGGACGAATCACCTGCTCAAGGATTCGTCCTTTTTCTTTAATCCCCCCGTTTTTCCAGCACTAATTTCAACTAAACAGTTATTCACTCTTTTTTACCAGGACAATCTGTGCCCTGTCCGATTTTACGACATCAGCAAAAAACTGACGGTATTCGGCATAGTTTAATGCCGGGACGCTGTAGGCTTTTATTTCAAGCATCCGTGTATAGACAATCAGTGTGTCGTTCATTACTCTCGTCTTTGAGTTGAAATTACCGAAAGAAGAAGCCAGATTTACCTCAGCAGGGATGGCCTCAACTGCATAACCCGCCGGAATATTATAATAAACCGAATCAACGTCATAATAGGGATACTTGACCCTCACCGGAGAGACTCTAAGGACTACATCCCTGGGAACTGAGGTTCTCCTTTCCATCAGGTTCGGCTGAAAAAACATTCTTTTACCCGATTGGGATGCATATTTCGGCAGAAACAGACCGACTGACATTTTTATCTCCGGCTCCCTGGTCTCCAGTCCCGTCATCTTATAGCTCTCAAGCCGTGCCTCGGGGACTTCAAGAGAACTTGTAACCCATCTCTCGCGCTCCTCTGGCGTTGCTTCAACCAGCTCGTTGCGCACATAATCCTGCTGATCTCCACTCCATTTTACTGAGCCTTCAGCGTTCAGACTGCCGGTAGGATTTATTTTTGCCGTAATGTTTCTCTGCTGAACGTTCTGGCGCGAGATGCTAGCCGGAACCTGTACAAGAATGCCCCCCTCTGGAGTGATCATAAGTGCAGTACGGTTTTCTGTAGCCCAGCTGAGATGTCCCGTTGCTATGGTCTGACTGGTACATTCCAGCCATATTGTGTCCTGCTTCAGGGGGACGCAAAGGATGGCATGATTGAACTGGTTGCTTGGGAATTCATTTATCAGGGGCATCTGGTGATCTCCGCTGTTTATTAGTACCGGAAAAGACTGAATGCCCGCTTCTTTGAGTATTGCTGACATATAATTACAAAGAGCCTTGCAATCGCCATAACCCCGCTCATGCACATAAGAAGCATCATATGGCCTCCAGCTGCCTATGCCAAGCTGAACGCTTATATATCTTGTGCGTGACTGCATGTACCTGTAGAGTTTAGCAACCTTCTCATGTTCACTGTCATCTGTATTGATTATTTTGCGGATATCATCGATAGCATTCTTTGGCAATATATCTCTATCCTTAATAAGACTTCTATACCAGAGCCCGAAATCCTTCCACGACTTCATACTGCCGGAGTAATCCTCAATTTCAAACCTGGAAGGAGCAATCCGGACCACCGTAGCAATATCATCAATGTCATCTCCGATAATATCCTTTGAAAGCAAGGGTAAATTATTGGCTTCCCACAGGTAATGTTTTTTACTTCCGTCAATTGAAACAACTGGATGAATTGAATCCCGGTTGCACCAGAACCTCAGTTCCTGATCTCCAGGTGCCAGCACTTCAAACCTGCTATGTTCCACCGGATCCAACGTTTCCTGTGACCACCAGCTGGGCCAGTTCAGATATCCGTCATATGAAATCTCATAAGTATATTCAACAGTATAAGGATACTTGTCGAAGTACAATTCTGCGACCTTTACGCGGGTATCCCCGTATAACGTATTTTCGCTGAAAGCACTCACATCCTGGAGTTCGCTACTGCCAAGTTCCCTGATCTCCTTGCCATTTGCATCGAATAATTTACCCTCCAGGTCCTCTATTTCGATAAATTTGTCGTACCAAAGCACGAGCTCTCCGTAATGCTGGCCATTTTTATTAAAGATTGTCACGGCCTGCCTTACTTTCTGAACTGCACGCCTTTCATTCTTCACCTCAAAGGTTACTGTTTTATTGCGGATAACAGCATCTGCATTGCTCCTTAGACCGGAATTAAGGCTGCTTACATTATATATCTCATCTCCGCTATTTCCCTTTTCAGAGGCAAACTCTGACTTTATGGCGACAAAGAACAGTAATATCAGTATTACAAGCCTAAGATTTGCGTTTTTCATTTCTACGCTTTTCCTTTGTTATTTTCTGTTCAGTTGTATTTTTCTGTTCAGGCTTTGCAGTTTGTACCGGAGCAGCGGTTTGAAGCGTTGGTTCAACCGGTTTGCTGATTTTTTTTAATACCAGCTGCTCTGCCTCCGAGGCGCTCATCTGAGCATAGAGTTCTTTGAGGTCCTCATAATAAACCGGTTTAATTTCGTTTTCCTTTATTTCCATCTTTACCATCATCTGAATCTGGTGGCCTTCGGCTTTTATCCTGCGCGAATACACGACCTTACCTGCAGCAGCCGAAAGGCTGATATCCTTGAACATTTCTTTTACTTCGAAGCTGTCGGGTATGGTAATTGTCACTACCGTTGTACTGCCCGAGCGGTAGGCAAAATCAATAGGGAATCTCCTGTTTTTCGATTTAAGTGGATTCTCCCATCTGCGGTTTATTATATGCGGATTTATGTAGATCAGATCACCATTGACCTGTGCATAAGCTGGAGAAGAAAACCAGGCCTTTACATTGATGGGTGAGGAAACACTGTCCTTTCCGCTTATTGTTACCGAATCCACGCTAATTCCTGATCTCTCGGTTTCAAATAATTCTTTTGCAAAGTCCGCATCTTTTTTGTCCTTTAGGTTCTGGCGCTGCTGCAAGCTGGCGTATTCCTTGAAAATTTCCTCAAAAACACCCTTTACAGACCCGTCATCCTTCAGGTTTAATTCCGCAAGGGAATATTTAAGATTGCGCTTTTCAGAAGTAACCGTGGTCCATCCCCAGCCCTTCTCTTTTATTATAAGCCCCGCAACATTAAGTACCTTTACGGGAAGCATATCCCATGGGCGCTGAGAATCCGTGGCATCCAGAAGGTAGAAATTTTGCCCGATATTTACCCTTGCTAGTACATAGTTAAACTGGGAAATGATTGGATACACATCCTGAATCTTTCCGTTAGCACGTGTACTTAGTACCAGAGGATCACCTTCAATGCCCACACTTTTCAAAAGAGAAAGCAGCAGGAAAGTAATTTCAGAGTTACTCCCCTTTTTTGTGTCCAGAACATCATTTACTTCCTGGTCCGCAAAAACCCTGTTTCGGCCGGACCACACAATAGATTTTGCAACCCAGTCATATATAGCCTTCATTTTTTCTTCAGGATTGGTCAGGCCTGCGGTAATCTGTTCAGCAAGTTTGCGTACCTGACGCGTATCATCTATCATTTTGTAAAAGTATTTGGAATCCATCAGTTCTTTGACCAGTTTATCCCAGTCCTCCAGAACCTTCTGGGGTCCGGTTCCGGAAAGTGAATAAGCAGCCAGCTGCACGGATACCCTGTTCATATAATCTTCTGTTGTGGTGACAAAGGGTTCATCCCGGATTGCCGGTACGTCTTTTACCGCCCAGTGCATCTGATAGCAGGGTACCAGCTGTTTGCCCAGGTATGACTGGGCTGCGCCGGAAAATACCTGCGTTACTTCTTCAGTTTCATTAATAGCAAAGGGTTCGAAACCACGGGTTACACCCAGATAAACTATGTTTTTGGGAGCCCTTAAGCGATATTCACTCCAGCGTACCGGTTCGTCTTTCTGGAATACCCAGTCTTTCATCAATGAAAAGTGATGGCTTGTAATTCTATACTTCATCTCAACTATACACCCCGGTTTTAGATTCGGCAGCGTAAAACGGTATCTCGTGTGATTGTCATCTACCTCTTCTTTATAGATATCCTTTGACTTCAGTTCGCTTTTCTCAACTTCGCCCTTGTCATTTAATGAATATGTAATGCCTTCAATGTCACCTATGTACTCTGCGTTGTCATCGGTATAAAGAACTATAGTTTTGGTTCCCCATTCATAACCCTTTGCAGTAAAAATCTTCACCCTTAAAAGTCTGTTAAAAACAATGTTAAGCTCATCGTTAAAATAGGATTCCCCATAATCACACAATATCAGGGCGGTTGCATTTGTATCCTGTGGGAAGGATTTCATCTCCAGGTCACTTATTGGTATGTCACCCCATTTAACAGGAAGATCCTGGGCATGGATATCTTTAAAGAACATAAAAGATATTATTATAAAAAAAGGAAAGAGATAGCTGCTTAATTTCACATATTCTCCGATATTTCTTTAATAATGTTTGTTTAATTCGCTCGGCCATAATGACTTTCAGCCCGGTATGATTGCTGTTTTCATAGTTGGTCAAGGGTGTCTGAAGTACAGCTTTAGGATGAGACTAAGGAAATGTCCTAAAAATTTCGGCCCTAATATAACAATTTCAGGCATAAATTGAATTATTTCACCGAAAAATAGGATATTAATACGAATGGCGGAATGCACAGCTTGAGGAAATCGTCCCTGTAATTTAGGGCCTTCGGTTGTGCAAAGGCCCCTTCAGGGTTCAAAAGGCCACAGGAGCAGCTAATTATTCGCCGATTCTGTGTATGTAATCTAATGGCAGCATGTCTGACACGCGCTGTTCTGCCCAGTATCCGTACAGCTGAACGTTATCGGCATTGATCAGGTTACCATAAATATCAGTCAATATTTGTCCCGAGTAGGGCTCCATAATACTCGACACTTTTTTTTCCTGATACTCAACTTTCAGACAGATCTCCGGCTCCAGCCCCACCATGTTCAGTTCCGGATTATACAGACTGTCTAATTCCTCAGGAGTCATTCTTTTACCATAGCCATTCATTAGTGACTTCAGGTAACCCTTTGTAACGACAAAATATTCCTTACTCATGCGCCTGTTGGCCAGGGCCGACAAAAAGTGCATGCGCGATCCCAGATAACAGTCGCTCCTGTTTTTCTTCCAGAATTCCTTTTCCTCATCATTTTTCGGGGTTAAATCTTCGAACCTTGTATGAAATAAATACGAGGTTCCCAGATCCCTGTTATATGAAAACTGCTGCATCAGAATGTACTGTTTGTATCCAAGAGACCTGTTTTCCACAACAATAGTACTGTCTGTATAAGCATACAGGTTTGGTGTCTTCCCGTCTCTTCTGAAATTAATTACTTCAGGATTTAGTATACTGGTCCTGCTCGCATGAATAGATTTTCCGAGAAACTCCCTCTGAAATATCTCAATATTTTCCTTCCAGTCCTGGGGCACTTCGCCCACAACACTTACTTCGTTTATTGCAATTACTTTCTGCTTTAATTCCACATTGAATCTGAGTGTGGCCTTTTCATAGCCATCAATCTGCATTGACTTTATCTCATATCCCACAGAACTGACTACCAGGTGGTAGAAGCCAAGAGGCACCTTGTTAATTATAAATTCACCATTATTGTTTGTAACCGTCCCAATGGTGGTATTTTCCAGGAAAACAGAAGCACTTATTATCGGCTCCTCTGTTTTTGAGTCAATGACCTTCCCTGTAATGGTAATACCGGGATCAACCTGGGAGTAGACTGCGGCTGAAAGCAGGCAAAACGAAATAATTATCAGGTAAAATGATCTCATTTTTTCCTCTTCTATGTGATAATGTAAATAAATGTTCCTCGACAGCCACAGCCATGCCTTTTATCCTGTAAGCATTGATAATGGCTGAATGTGGGAAATCTATGGTTATTTAAGCTCTATATTACGGTTCAGGCTAATTATTGGGACTCATCCTGGCAAGCAGCAAAATTCAAACATACGGTTTTTGATATGCAAATTACTTTATAATGATTTTCTTTAGGTTCAAGTTTATAAAATTACATTGAAATTGCAAGGAAGGAATGAATCATCAGAATGCCTCGCCTATTCCGAGGTGCAGCGTAATTACGTCCAGGAGGTTCTGCAGTATGTGGGTATGTTCATATAATTTGAAGAAATTCTTTTTTTCTGAGGGATCGTATGCCTTGAATCCAAGATCTATCCTGATTGGCGCAAAGCTGGAATAGTATCTGAAGCCAAAACCGACAGCAACTGCCAGGTCCTTAAACGAAAACTCCTGGTATCCTTTCCAGGTATTTCCATAGTCAATAAACGCCGCCATGCCCAGATCACCCATCAGCCTGTTCCTGGTTTCAAAAGATCCTTCAATGAGGAAGTTACCACCCAGAGGGAAATCCTTTACTATTACGTCATATATATCTATGTTGGATTGCAGGGCAGAGTTTACCTGACTTATATCCTGCCTGCTTGCCGGTGCCAGTTCCCTCGCACGCCACCCGCGGACCGAGTTACTGCCTCCTGCTGTAAACTTTCTGTTCAGGGGTATATCGTTCCCTTCTCCAATGTATGCCTGTAAATACCCGGCCTTAAATTTTATACCAAAGGCAGACTTCTGGGACTTATATACATCAGGGAAATAGGAAATACTAGTCTGGATCTTGTAGAACTGGCTCTTAGGCTTATCACTAATGCCCAGATAGTGAAAAACAGCAGGGATCAAATTGGCTTCTTCTATCATCAGTGACAGGTTATAACCCTGTGTGGGAAATAGCATGCTGTTTGTTTCATTCGCCCCGATTTCAGCTCCTATAATTGAGGTCGTTTCCCATTTTTTTTCCAGACTAAGTTTAATGCTGTCTTCTTTAACTTTGAGCTTTTCACTCACAAAACTCCTTTTAAAACTATAGTCAGCTCCCTCAATTGAGTAATAAGCCGTCAGTGAATTAATATAGACGTGCCTTGGCAGCTCAAAATCGAAACTGAGTTTGGAACCCAGCGTAAATGACTTATATTCATTCTTTTTATTTTCAGTCCAGTATAGCTCCAGGCGGCTGGTTATACGCGCATCGAAAAGATAAGGCTGTTCAACTGACAAACGTGTATCCAGGTAACCCAGGACTGTATTATCATCCACGTTTAAGAATTTAGGGAGATTGCTGAATACATATTTATTGAATATATCCTGTATCGCAAAATTTGCGCCGAGTGTCAGGGTACGGGCTTCACCCAGAAAGTTTTTCTTGACATAGTTTGCTCCCAGACCCAGGTTAAAAGCACTTTCCTGGTTATTAAGTATTACTTCAGGAGAGAATTCGTGCAGTGATCCAATATCAGCAGTAATAATAAAAGGTATGCGGTTGCTCAGTGAGTCGGTATTTATGGCACTGACCAGTACAGATGAGAATAAATTTGTCCTGTAAAGCCTTATCTGTGAACGCTGCTTTTCCTCTGCACTGTAATAATCCCCGGGGCGGATACCCATTATTTTTTTTATCAGGCCATCATCTACAAAATCCTTTCCCGGCCCTTTTTTATCCACCATCAGCGAGTCAACAATATATCTTTTTCCTGTTATGAAATTTATTTTAACGTCAACGAAATTCGAATCGGGATAAACATACACCTCCGGATGATCCACGTCGCCCAGCATGTATCCGTTGTCGCGCAGATTGCCAACAAGGGTTTTTATGGTCTCATTAATCAGGGTTTTGGAAAAGTATTTTGTTGTATCAATACTGTTGTTACTAAGCTTCCCGGATATTTCCTGGGGCAGCTTACCGAGTCCTTTTAACTCTAAGGACCTTATCTTGAAGTGGGGGCCTTCCTCAATGTGAAAGATCAATTCGGCTTCATTATTTTCCTTCCTGATCTTATACTCACTCTGAAACTTTGCCTTAAAAAAGCCATTATCCTTATAATAACTCTCCAGTGCCCCCAGGTCCTCTGAAATCCTGAGAGAATCAAAGTAAGAAGTTTCCCGCCCGATGCTTGCCGATATTCTGTTAAGAAACTTCAGGAACCAGTAAGGAGTTTGCTTCGATGCAATTATTTCGGATAATGTAACCGAAGGAATTGAATTATTTCCCCTGAATTCCAGGTTGGTTAATTCATACTGTTCAGTTTCCTGTGCATACAATGCGACTGAAGAAAATAGAAATAAAGATATCAGCAGTGGCTTTAATAAGGACATAATGTTATTTTAAGCTTTCTCCCGGTTGATGTTTCCAAACAATGCACTATGGTACCTATACCTGCTCTGGACTGCAGGCAGGTTTCCAGAATCTATTTCCCGGCCTCGCAGGCAGGGTAGCCGATTTAGTGCTCCGTAAATTACAAATTTCCCGCTTAAATCTTCTGGAAAATCACCGGAAAAATATCCCTTTTTTCAGGATTATACAACATTAATGGTACCCTGGGAATGCATTATTGCTGAATTTCCTTACAAAGGCTCCTATTTAAAGCCATATGGCAGCTCCGCTCAGTTTTCTTATCCCGCCATTTACTCGCAGCGGCGCTAATACCTGTTGAAATCTGCGGCCAGTGCGTCTGTCTGCTTATCCCAGTCAAAGAAATTCATATCCGTGCGCTCAAATTTAATCCTTCCTCCTGATGGAAATACAACGTCTTTTTCTGCACTGAATCCGAGCGGCAGCTCAGTAATGGGGATATCATTCTGCATCCAGATCCTCCAGCGCTTCAGATTCCCGGTAACGTCATATTTTATCCACCTGTTATTTAAGAACAGCTCGGCAATGCCGTGCAGGAATCTGATATCGCGGATAACACCGGTCCTTTCATCCTTAAATCCGCTTATATATACCCTGTCGAATGATATTCTTGCAGGAATACCCGCAGCCCTCGCCATTGCCGTAAGCAGTATGGCCTTGTTGTAGCAATATCCGTAACCCGAGCTTAATATCCTGGAGGCCTTAAAATCCTCGTTAAAGCGCTCATCAATGCTATCCCTTACAAATTCGAAAAGGATTCTGGCTTTTTTTGCGTCCGTACCGGCCTCTTTAAGAAGAGACGTAACCCTGGTATGTATAAGGGGGTTTTCGGAATCCACATTGCTCCCGGGTTTCAGGTAGTTACTGCCCGAACAGCAAATGGTTGCAAGGGCTGAAATAAGCAGAAGTGATTGTATTATTGTCCGGAACATTTTCATAAAATTCCTCCGGAAATTATATGTGTGTGTTATTAAAGATATGCTTTTTGAAGGACAAAAGATATGTGTCTTAAAATGGGCGACTTATCAGATATTTCATTAAAAACTAAATTTTCCCAGCAGGCTTCCCTGATTTTAATACTGATAAGTTCAGTGTACCTTCTTTTTTCACGTCTCTTGAGGACCATTCAAAGAAGACAAACTTCAAGGCTTTCGTGTTCCGGATAATGTCTTTTCCATCATATCCTTTCTGCGGGAAGTATAGCAGGAAGCTTTTGGAGTTCAGCCTGAACATTTCTGCTCTGTTAAACCTGCCCGGTTCATTATTCTGAGCACCAGAATCACTAAGAATGGGATTCTGCTCTACAGTCGCCGGATTTTCAAGTATCCTGGAGGGTTCATATTTATTGCCTCTGTCATCCTCCAGGTATATTGTCCATTTATCCCTTGTCAGGGCGTCTTCGGAATAGAAGGAGTTCATCTCCATCCAGATCAGGTTGAAATTTCCGTTCTGAAACTTTTCATGGTACCTGTTTTCAAATTCAGCACTCTCCTGCGGATTCATCTGTGCGAGAGTTTCAAACTCCGTGAGTCCGGCCTTTACCAGCACAGAATCCATATAAGTAACCGACAGATCAATTGGCAGCATGCGTGATCTCCCGCCCTCCCCTTCGCCAGAGGAGCCGCCAATTATGGGAGCCGGGGCCTGCTGGTCTACTGTTACCGAAAGCTTAACAGTCCTTTGCTGCCATAAATTACTGAAATTTCCGGGCAGCATTGAGTAAAGCATTGTTGAGGCAGCAGGAGCCTCCTCGGATTGCCTTGATAAAGGTACAGTCATGCATCCGCTCAGCAGAAGCAGGACTGTTATTACGACTTTACTTCTATTATTTATCATCTGCATTCAGCTTTATCCAAAGTTCATCAATCTCATTTGCGCTAGATTCCCTCACCCTGCCGCCCGGAAACCCGTCTGCCCCTGGTCTGCCTCCCATCATCCTGGAAGGCATGCCTCCCGGTCTTCTGAACTGAGACTGACCTGGAAAAATACCAAGCATACTCTTATTCAATTGCAGGTCGCTGTATGCATTAAATAACCCGTTAATGTGCCTGGGCAGTTTGATTTCAAAGGTAAGCACATTGTCACTGATAAGAATTTCGGCCTCGAAACCTGGATTTTTTTCCCTGGTAAATATGTAGCTCTTTTTTTCTTTTTTATCAATTACAAGCACACCATTACTGATCTTTTCCACTTCCCGGAGTGCCCTCTTCTGTTGGCTTTCATCCAGTACCGAGAAAAAATTTCCCCGGGTGATGTTGAATCTTCTCAGACCATTATACATTATATTAACTTCCAGATCCTTATTTTCCTGTCCCAGAGGATCAATCCAGAGCGTAATGCCGCGTAAGGCAAACTGCCTGCCCAGCTGTCTGTCTGTACATTCCCCGGCTATATAGACGTAGTCGTTATCATATACCGCATCGGCAAGAATTTTACCCTCATAGAATGACTGCATGCTGCTTTTATTCCATTCATCCGGCCTGCCGTCCACAACAATATTCATATTCTTCTTACTCAGATCCAGTTGTGCCGTGCCACAGCCGAATACCCCAAGGGAAAATAACAATACCGGGACAATTCTCTTTATCATATTTATTTCTTCCAGGAGATTAAATTTCTTCCATAGTAATATTTATAAAACAAATTCCCTTTCCATGTTCCTGCTATATTATATGCAATAATATATAATTTCGACAGTCTTTTGGGGAAAAAGGTTTAAAGTGATAAAGGCAGCAAAGGGAATCGTTGCCGGGGCATTATGTGGCTTTATTTGCAGTGATTCTATACCCCGGAGACAGTCTTTATTCAACATATCCGGGGTATAAATTTGTAATGGATTACCGTCCCATGCTCAAAACCTAAACAACGTCTTTATATATCTCAGGATTTATATCGGCTGCTACGCAGTTTTCAGCAACCTGCTGTGGATTTTTTCCGCCAGGTATTGCAGTGCTTACTGCCGGATGTGACAGGCAGAATCCCAGACTCAGCTGTGCTTTTTTATATTCTGGATGCAGCATATATAAGGGTTCATAGTTTTCAATTTCATTCAGGTACTTTTCCAATTTTTCGGGTGAAAGGTTCCATCTCCTGTGGTCACCTTCTCCGAAACGGCTCTCTCGGTTAAACTTCCCTGCAAGAAAGCCGAAGAGTATCGGGATCCTGGCGATAATGCCGATGCCATATTTCAGGGCTTTGGGAAATAATTCCTTTTCGGCTTCCCTTTCCAGCAGATTATATCTTACCTGCAGGCAGTCCAGAAGGTCATTATGCCTGTCAAGCAGGAATGCCTGCTCGGACTCCTTAAATGACTGTACACTGAGTCCCGCCAGTCTGATCTTCCCGTCTTTTTTCAGCTGATAAATTGCTTCCCAGGGATCATCCCTCTCCAGGAGATCAATACCCGGGCTATGCAGCTGCAGCAGGTCCAGCGTCTCCAGGTTAAGTCTTTTCAAACTACGTTCAGCCGCCGAGATGAGATAATCCTTTGTATAATTAGGTTTAACCTCAACTTCTCCGGCCTCATTTTTATAATCGTAAAAATCGCTGCCGGCCTTGGTTGCAATAAAAATATTGCCTTTACCCCTGTCCTTAATTACCCTCGCAATTAATTCCTCTGAATGACCAAAACCATATACATCGGCCGTATCCAGGAAGTTTACCCCCCTGTCCAGGGCCTCATTAATTGCTGCAATGGATTCACTATCGTCTGTCTTGCCCCAGTCCCTGCCTCCGATTGCCCAGGCACCAAATCCAATAACCGAAACTTCGGGTCCGTTCTTACACAACTTTTTATATCGCATTTCTATTCCTTAAAAACTTTATGTAAAAGGTAAAAAGGAAATTGGAAAAAGGCAAAGACTAATGAGCAGACACAGTATGGAAATGCAATCTGCTTAAAATTTTTTCGCAATAACCATATTGCTGCGGCATAATTGCCACAACTGGCAGCACATTTTTATCCTTGTCTCATAATATCTCTTGGATTTTTTAGAAATATAATTTATATTTCAGGAAATGAAAGAAAATAACAACATATTAACGAATGTAAATAACACCTGGCGCTGGTGGTGGAACAACTATGTTTCACTGTCTTGTGCGTAATATATATTAAGATTTTTATATAGCCGTGGATAGTGAAATAACTATTCACGGCTTTTTTGTTTTTAAAGCCGTGAGATGACATCACGGCTTTTTTTTTGACTATTAACACTAAATAAAAAACATAACAGGAGAATGAAATGAAACAGAACAGAATTAACCTGAACGTAAATGAAATGCCCCGTGCATATTACAACATTCTTGCAGACCTGGGTGAGCCTTTAGCGCTGCCATTAAATCCGGTTACTAAACAGCCGGCAAGTCCCGAGGACCTGCTGGCTATTTTTCCCGAAGAACTTATAAAACAGGAAATGAGCAGCGAGCGTTACATTGAGATCCCGGACGAAGTACTGGATATTTATGCGCTCAACCGTCCCAGCCCCCTCATCCGGGCATACCAGCTGGAGAAATACCTGGATACTCCTGCAAAAATATTCTTCAAATACGAGGGCTCCAGCCCATCCGGCAGCCATAAATCCAATACTGCAACAGCGCAGGCATACTACAACAAGAAAGCTGGGATTAAAAAACTGGTTACCGAAACCGGAGCCGGCCAGTGGGGCTCTGCTTTATCCATAGCGTGCAACCATTTCGGCATGGAATGCCAGGTATTTATGGTCAAGGTCAGTTTCCAGCAGAAACCATACAGGAAGACATTCATGCAGCTCTTTGGAGCAGACGTTGTAGCCAGTCCCTCTACGCTGACCCGGTCAGGCATGAGAATATTGCAGGAACATCCTGATTCTCCCGGTTCCCTTGGTATTGCGATCAGTGAAGCCGTTGAAATTGCAGCCCAGAGAGACGATACAAATTATTCGCTCGGCAGCGTACTCAATCATGTACTTCTGCACCAGACAATCATCGGTGAGGAGGCAAGACTTCAGATGGAAAAAGTTGACGAGTACCCTGACATTATTGTTGCCTGCGTTGGCGGCGGCAGTAATTTTGCAGGCATCAGCTTCAGTTTCCTGAGAGACAAACTGACAAACGGGAAAAAAGACCTTGAAGTAATAGCCGTCGAACCATCCTCATGTCCTACGCTCACAAAGGGAGAATTCGCATATGATTTTGGTGATGAAGCCGGACTCACACCAATGATGAAGATGTACACGCTTGGTCACAAATATGTTCCGCCTTCAATTCATGCCGGTGGCCTTCGCTATCACGGGATGTCGCCCATAATCTCCCATCTTTATAACAGGGGACTCATTGGTGCTGAAGCATACCAGCAGAACGAAGTATTTGAGGCAGCCAGGATATTTGCGCAGACAGAAGGTATTGTTCCGGCCCCTGAAAGTTCACACGCCATAAAATCAGTTATTGAACAGGCAAAGAAATGTAAGGAATCGGGACAGGCAAAAACCATACTTTTTAATCTCTCAGGACATGGATTCCTGGATCTGGGTGCATATGAGGCATTCTTAAAGGGCGGCCTTGAAAATTTTGAACTTCCCACTCAGAAAGTAAATGAATATCTGGAACACCTGCCGGAAGTAAAAGGGTAATCAGCATAAAAATTTTATTCGGGTCTTCAGGAACAGTTCCACAAAGGAACTGTTTCCTGGAGGCCACGTAATTTCCAACTCTATTCTGTTTCCGAAACTACTTTATCGTAGTCAGGAATTTCTTTTTCGGAATCCCTGGCAGAATAACCTCTCAGCATTTCACCGAAAGCCGCCTTATATTTTTCAAGCACCCCTTTATCGGCCGTTTTCATTTTTTGGTGCAGCCTTTCTGCCTGAAGCATAAATATTTCAATTTTCGATTGGATGATTTGCGGGAAAATGTTGCCATCGGTTTCAACCGCAAGAAAAGGCAGGTCCTCCTCAATAGCGGGTTTGTGTTTTTTCCCCTCTGCCCTGGCTTTTCCCATGGTATTCATCTCAACATTAAGAATAGCCTCAGCCACACGCGAAGGCATGCAGCCGAATGGTCCCAGGGATATTACTCCGCATGCATGATCCATTATCTCCCTGAATGCAGATCCTATTGTAAGGATTGCCTCACCCGCAAGATCTGTCCTTACAAGGTGCTCCGCCTTCTTCAGTATGTCTTTAATTTCGGGAATATCATATTCCAGGAATCCGGATTTTGACAAGGCTTTTTTGATCTTTCTTTCAACTTCTTTCTGCACAAAGTCCCTTATTCCAAACTTCAGCCTGTTTGTAAGGGCTCCTGCTTTCCCCTGATTTTCCCTTGATGCAAGATAATTTGAATAATATACATACTCACCAATCGGAATTACCCTGGTTACAAAACCCCGTTCGGCAAGTCTTTCAATAAGATCCATTCTTGAAAACTCATCATGCCTCACGAATATTTCCCCAACCAGCACAACTTTCTTTACGTCATGAATTGATTCCGTCCGTTCAATAGAGTTAAATATGCGGGCCGTATTTTCCAGCTGTTCATAGACCTTCTTCAGTGTATCTTTCTCGAGGCAGTGCAGTACCCTGGCGTATTCCTCATTGAAAATCGCGGCGGCCTTCTCTTTGTCCACAGCCAGCACCTGCATTGCATTATATATATCCTTCATCGTATTGCCAAGTGTAATGGCGGCCCAGCCCCTCATTACAAACTTATTACCCAGATCCTCATAAGAATTTTCATCTGAAAGCGTATAAATGCCTATATTCTTCATCTTCCTGTTTTTTATCACGTCTTCAAGATAAACGTGATACTGTCCCAGGCGGCAGGGACCGTCGCCTTTGGCCATAAAGAACAGCGTCTTTTCATCCTTGCTTTCACGCCTGTTGTAGTAATCAATCATTGATCCTACATTCAGAATAAGAGGCAGGCATTCCTTGCAGGAAGTATTTCCCCGTCCTGTTGTAAGCGTCTTCATATCATAGACGGGCAGGGCTTCGGAATTGATTCCCATGTACCTGAATGCAGCCGCGAAAGCCTCTGTTGCGAGCCTCCCCATACTTGGCACCACGACCTTTACGGCAGGATCCGATATTGACATCTCCCTGCCCTCAGAATCAATTATCCTGGTTTCGCTTATTACCCTCAGAGCCCTGAAGTCCCCGGCGCTGATCTCCTCAGCCTGCCCATGTCTGTTCAATTCCCTGTAGCTTTTAATTATATCCAGGGCAGCTTCAATTCTCGTATTTATACCCGCATCTGCAGAATGGCTGTCGAGTTCCAGGGTCAGTGATGGTTTTCTCCCCATTATTTTTCTGAAATAGGGTATAATAAAAGAATCAGGTCCGCAGCTGAAATTTGTAATGAATGCAGCAAACAGCTGTGGATGTTGTTTTATCATCCTTGCACCCTTTAATATCTGCTGCCCCATAGCCCAGTACATGTGCTTATAACTTTCAAGATGTTCCGATGGCAAAAAGTCATGCGGGATGATGGTTACTCCCCTGGATGCAAACTTCTGCGGCACTCCCAGGTTGGCCTCTTTTGCATATGCATTGTATCCCCTGCCGAATAAAACTATGGCGAATTCTTCCGGATTTTCTTCAAGCCTGCGGAGTGTTTCCTTTCCAATACTCCGGAACTCAGAAAACATTTTATCCAGTTCAATGCATGCATAACCATAGGCCTCGGCTACCTGATTTTTTGATCTTCCAAGACTGGCTGACATCCCAAGAAATTCATTCAGGGCGCTGTCATATCCATTTGAAAAGTTGAGCACAGGATCCAGTATTTTTATCCCCTGCAGATCATCCTTAAAGGCGCTTTTAAGATAATAGTTTTCAGACTGAAGAAGGACACACGTCTTTTTAGGCAGGTTTTCACCAGAATTATATATTTCGGTTATATGGGGCAGAAATATAAAGTCGGGTTTCTTTTGAACTAAATCCTGCATGAAACCGTGAGAAAGCTCGACCGGATAACAGAAGGCCGCTTCTTTCTTGTCAACCCCCTCTGCCCTTGATTCCCCGGCAAGCACTACATTAAAACCTAATCTTGTAAAGAAATTGTAGTATAGCGGAAAAAGTGTATTTGTAAAAAATGACCTGGAGATTCCAACCCTGGGTGCATCCTCACTTACTGCTGCCGGATGAATATACTTTTCAAAAACCAGCTTTTCTCTCAGCCTGACGAGATCAGTTCCCTGATCTATGGCCTTCTCATCCACCTGCATGTTATAGTACCTGTTGCATGCTCCCCCGAAAGGATACCTTCTGTCATTGATCCTTATCATTGATATCGTGCATTTCCTGTCGCATTTTTCCTTACCGCCGGCGCAAATAAAGGACTTCCCATATTCGACCCTTCTTTGGATAAGTTCATCGAGACTAAAGTCCTGTTCTGTCAGAAGCCCCAGTTCAAGCCTGTGAATTATCTCAAGAGCCACGCCGAAGGCTCCCATCAGTCCGGGTTCAGGCGGTACTATGATTTCCTTTCCGGTAAGCGCTGCCATGGCAACAGGAACGGCCTTATTATAGCAGACACCTCCCTGCATGAATACCTTCCTGCCGGCAGCCCGGTTGCCCTTTACCCTGTTGTTATAATTCATGCATATTGAATAAACCAGTCCGGAAAGAATATCTTCTTTTGAAAGGCCTTCATGTAAGGCATTCTTTATGTCACTGCTAATAAATGCGGCACACTGGTCATTAAAGTTGGGCGGGTATTTCGCCCTGAGGGCAATTTCACCTATATCGGTGTAGCTGATGTCCAGTGATTCCTTTGCTGCTTCCTCCAGGAACGAACCCGTGCCCGCCGAGCAGGCCTCGTTCATTGCATAATCAGAAGCTATGCCGGAGGTGATAAGGGTATATTTTGCATCCTGCCCGCCTATTTCATAAATAGTATCCACATCCTTGTCAAAATACACCGTGGCAGCTGCGTGTGCAATGATCTCGTTTATTATGCCCTTTGTCAGGGCGTGCAGGCCTGCGATGTGGCGTCCTGAACCGGTAACACCAAGTCCTGTTATCCTGACTTCTGCATTCAGCTGCTTCCTTATGCTGCAGTAGCATTCAATGGAGGCTTTTACCGGGTCGCCGTTTGTCCTCAGGTATTCAGAGGCAAGAATGGCCTTATCACTTTTCCTCAGCAATACGGCCTTTGTCGTGGTTGAACCGACGTCCAGCCCCAATATACAGACGTCACCCTCATGGGCCGCTCCTCTATTCAGCTCCTTAAATTGCACCATATGCTGAAACTCGCTAAGCGGTTTATGAAAAGTAAATGGCGAATGCTTTTCCGAAAAGAGATCCTCAGGATTGAATTCGGCCGTCACGTGTGTAAGTCCATATACTGCGGCTCCCAGTGCTTCAAAATAAGGAGCTTCCTCCGGGATGCTTATATCTTCAAAGTATTCTTCAAGAAACCGCATCATGGCCCTGTTCTTTGAGGTTCCGCCTATCAATGTTACCCTTTGGTGGGATACCCTGGAAGTAAGTTCAATAATCTTCTGGGCCATCATTTTAGATAAACCCGCTACCACGCTCGCCTTTTCGACCCCTTTGTTAAGGGCATGTGTACAATCGGACTTGCAGAAAACCGAACACCTGCCCGAAATGTTGTAGGGCTCTCCTTCCTGACCGAAAGCTATAGCCTCCTCAACATCCAGGTCCATCCTTTTTATCTGCTGAAGGAAGAATTCACCCGTGCCTGAGGCGCACTTATTACCGGTACAGACCTTTGAAATCTTATTATCACCGTTTAGTGCATATATTATAAAATTTTCTCCGCCTGCACTTATTATTATATCTGAAGTCAGCTGCAGGTGATCTGCGGCTGTTTCTACTGCCTCTGCTTCAGAGATAGAGGTAAGATTCAGAAATTTTCTGAATTTTTTTCCTGTAACCGTAACCCTGGGAGGGATTTTACCGGCGGAAAATAAATCAGATATAACCTTCTTTGGATTTCCATTGTGCGTAATTGTTCTGGCTTCATCTATAAGAACTGTGTTATACTGCTTTCGAATATAAACAGCCGAAACTGTCGAAGCACCGATACAGATACCCAGGGATTTTTGTACAGCCATCAGGAAACTTATTTGCTTTTTTCTTTTAATTCATTCCTCAGTTTATCTACCTGCGGGGCAAAGTCCTTATACTCCGGATCATTCTTACCTAACTGGCGTGATTTATCGACAAAACTCAAGGCTTCCTTAGTTCTGCCCTTCAGGGCAAGCAGCTTTGCCTTTACGAAGTAATTGTAATAGGTGCCTTTTATGGATATAGACTTATCCACCCACTCCATTGCCTCATCGGTATGAACTTTATTATCGGCAGCATAGTTGGCAGAGGCAGCATATACTACCCAGTCATCCTTCTCAGCGTTTGATAATGCTTTTTTGATATTCGAATAGGATTTGGCATCCACGTCAAATTCCACGGCAAAGGAAATTCTTAGTTTTTCCCAGGAAAGATTTATTCTTACTGAATTCGTCGTAACATCGGAAAAACAGTAGCCCATACTCTCTGTAAACTCAGTTTCTTCCGGTTTTACGTTAAATCTTAATATGTCCTTGGACTGATCGTAGTTAAATGCACCCCACTGCTTGGCTACCTTGTTAATTATTATAGTCCATTCATTCTGCGTGGGGATGGTAAAAAACGCATATTTGCCGGCGGGCAGCTTGTTTCCGTTTAATGATACGTCCTCACTGAAAGAAATTGTAGTAGCTTCATCAGCACCCGCTCTCCAGACCTGATTATATGGTACGAGATCTCCCCAGATTTTTCTTCCCTTTACATTTGGTCTGCTGTAATTTATTATAACATCCAGCAATCCGACCCTTTGCATTACTGATGCTTTCTGACTTATTCGGGGCAGTTCCAATTGGGCGGGTAATTCGGAAAAGGGCAGAATTAACAGAATCGCAATTATTACGGGTAGAAATACTCTCTTCATATGTAATCCAATTTTGAAATTATTTTCAAATAAATTTATGAAAATTATTATGAATTACAAAAGTAAAAGGAATTATGAAAGGAATATACTCTAAAGTTGCACTTTATTTTCATACCATACGGTGAGCGCAGAAATCGTTTTATATGGATTGCTACCTTTCTTTAAAAAGATTATCTTGATCCCATGAATGCAGAAATGTTTAATATAAAAGAATACTCGCTGAATGTTCAGCTCGAATCTCTTGATACGGCCGAAAACATACTGCCTTTTGATACGCTGATCAGATTCTTCAGCAAACTAAAACAGTCTTTCCGCTGCTTCGTGGAAATTGAGTTCCTGAAAAATGAAGAGTTCCGCAAAATTTATCTGGGCAAACCGGGCATCCTGGAATCTTTCAAGAAAGATTTCGACCTGATGATCGTATTTCTTAACCTGGAAACACTGCAGGCGTCAATTGCCCCCGACCTCATCGAACACGAGGAATCACTGTTCCAACACGAAATATTTTGCTGGAAAAGGGAAAAATTCAACGTATATAAAGAAGATGTAATTTACCTGGACTATCATGATTCCCAGGCAGTCAAAAAAATATTCAATAAATATACGGCCTCTGAGAGGGTTAAAATTTACAAGCCGGTATTTGACGTAATTTCGTATGATAAAAATTACAAGGTAAACCTGCTGGATCCCACGGATAAGATTTGCGGTATGATATTACCTCCTCCCGACATAATTAAAAAACAGATCATTCAGGCCCCCCAGATCCTTAAGACAGAATAATTGCTTTGCGGCAGATTCAGAAAAGACATAAATTAAATTGTAAAACTTTTGATGGCATCTAGAATTTATTTTAGTAAAATTCTGTTTTATACATACTGAGTATATCCCTTATAACCAGGAAAACAGGATAGTATATGAAATTCTTATCCCCAACTGAAAAACAGATCAGGTTTACGCCCCTGGTAATCAGCGTTTCTTACGCCCTCATCAGCGCATCCTGGGTCATATTAACCGATTATATCCTGGCAGACTATATCAGCAGCCCGACACTTCTTACACACTATCAGACCATCAAGGGATGGTTCTTCATCCTGTCTACGGCAATGCTGCTCTACTATTTTATTAAAAAGAGCTTCCTTAAGATCGAATCCTCCACACAGGCCCTTATTAAAAGTGAAAATAAATACAGGACACTCCTTGAACAGGCATCCGACACAATCCTCCTTATGGACGAGCTGGGCAATATAATTGACTCTAATTCAAGAGCAGGTGAATTACTTGGATACTCCGCAGAAGAATTCAAAAAATTGAGCATTAAGGACCTGATACCACCCGACGAACTTGAAAAATATCCGCTGAAGTTTAAAGAACTGTATTCCGGCAGTATAGTACTTTTGGAAAGAAAAATGCTGCAAAAAACGGGGAAGCTCCTTTTCGTTGAGATCAGTGCCAAAATGCCTGACGGCAATACAATCATCGCTATTATCAGGGATATAACGGCCAGAAAGAAAATCGAGGATGAACTGCGCAGCTCCGAGGAGCAGTACCGCCTGCTATTCAGGGAAAATCCCAATCCCATGTGGGTTTATGACGCAATTACACTAGGCTTTTTGGCGGTAAACGAAACTGCCGTCAGTAAATACGGCTACTCCCGCGAAGAATTTCTTTCGATGAACATTAAGGATATACGCCCCAGGGAGGATATCCCGGCACTCGAGGAAAATGTGCAGAATACCCTTTTTGAGGATTACCAGAGGACGGGTCCCTGGATGCATCAGAAAAAAAACGGTGAAATAATATTTGTTGAAATTATTTCAAACAGCATCATCTTTGCCGGGAAAGCAGCACGTATCGTAATAGCCAACGACATAACGGAAAGAAAACTCGCCAATGAAGCCCTGCAAATAAGCGAAAAGAGATACCGCAGCCTGTTCGAAAAATCACCCATATCAATCTGGGAAGAAGACCTTTCTTTGATTAAAAGCCACATTGATCTGCTAAAGAAAACCGGAATAAAAGATTTCAGGAAATATTTAGAGACTTATCCCGACGAAATTATTAATAGTCTTGAAATGCTGCGGCTGCTGGATGTAAATGAAGCCACCCTGGAACTGTTCCAGGCTTCGTCCAAAGAAGAGTTATTCAGCAACTTTTCACGGATCGCAGAATATGCGAACTACAGGATTCAGAAAGAGGCTATTATAGCAATTTCCGAGAGAACCACAAGGTTCGAACTTGAAATCGAGGGCAAAACCTTAATGGGCAGGACTAAATATCTGTATGTGAGATGGAGCGTTGCCGAGGGTTTTGAGGATAATTACGGCAGGGTGCTCCTTACGATAGTAGATATTACAGAACGCAAGAGCGCCGAGGAAGCACTCAAAATAAGCAATCAGGAACTTAATAAACTCAATGAGGAACTGGAAGAGCGCGTCAGAAACAGGACCGCCCAGCTTGAAGCCGCAAATAAGGAACTGGAAACATTTTCTGTTTCGGTATCACACGACCTGAAGGCCCCCTTAAGAGCCATTGACGGTTTTTCGCAGATCCTGCTGGACGACTATTCGCCCCAGTTTAACGGTGAGGTCAAAAAATTCCTGAACATAATTTCCAAAAACGCGGCTCAGATGGAGCAGCTCATCAGTGATATACTGTCATTCTCACGAATCTATAACAGAGAAAAAAATGAAGTGCTGCTGGATATGAAAAGCATAGCCCAGGAAGCAGTTAACACGCTTCTAAGGGAGAATGAGGACAGGGTGATTTCCGCCGAGGTAAATGACCTCCCGCAGGTAAAAGGCGACAGATCAATGCTGCAGAAGGTGTGGCTAAATTTAATATCCAATGCATTCAAGTTTACCAGATACCAGCAAAAGGCCGAAATTTTAATAGGCGGTTATTCAGATCAGAATCAGGCGTACTACTATGTTAAGGATAATGGAGTTGGATTCGACATGGAGTATGCTCATAACCTCTTCGGAGTCTTCCAGAGACTCCATCCTTCTGCAGATTTTGAGGGCACGGGAGTTGGCCTGGCAATTGTCCGGAGAATCATCAGCCGCCACGATGGCAGAGTCTGGGCCGAGGCTGAGGTTAACAAGGGTGCAACGTTTTTCTTTTCTTTGCCCTTAAATAAAGGTATTTGATTTTTACAGGAATTTTTGTTTCAATTATCATAACGTCCTATGATAATTTCTCAGGAGGCATATATGTCAATTATACTTCGAAGCCCTGCATTCAAAAACAATGAACCTATTCCTGCCAGATATACCTGCGACGGCGAAAATATTTCACCCGCACTTAACTGGGATCATTTGCCCGAAGACACAAGGACTATCACAATCGTTCTGCATGATCCTGATGCACCCAGCGGAAATTTTATACACTGGATAATCTATGATATTCCCGTTACTATGAAGGACCTTCAGGAAGGTATAACTTCAACACTGAATCTTCCGGATGGAGCCGCCATGGGTACAAATGACGCGCGCAGAATCGGATATTATGGACCCTGTCCCCCCTCCGGGGTTCATCACTATCATTTTACTATATATGCGGTCAATACTTTCCTAAGGCTTGATGCCGGCGCAACCAGGACCGAACTGATGCAGTCAATGAAAGGACATATACTGGAAGAGGGGAAGCTGATCGGGACCTATAAAAGACAGAAATAAATTCAGGTATGCGAATTCTCTAAAAGACAGGTCAGTCACATACTCTTACCAGACAGACTCCCGCAAAAGAATGGCTGACCTATTTCCATATGCAAATAGTTTTTTTGTTACTAAAGTCTGAGTTTAACTATTCTTCAGAATTCAACACGCAGCTCGTCATTACCGTTAACGTGAATAAAGTCACACCGGATAATATATAGATCATCTGTCTTTTCGGAGTTCCAGCCTTTCTCCAGTTTTTTCCCATTCAGCATTATGGCCCTGGGAGGAAACGGAGATATTATTTCTGTCTTATTAATGTGCCCGGCTGCAGCACTTAAGGTAATTGTGAGCTCCTTTGCCTTATTGACACATGAAACCAGCGCAGCATCCGTTTTATTCAGGTAGGGACTTAATGGCCGCCCCAGCGTCACGTCAATTCTTCCCTCCCCTGCATTTCCTGCCGGAATAACTGCCGATGGGAATTCCCGTCCACCATAGCTGACATTCCTGATGAATTTGCCCTTTCCACTGATATTTACCGCATAGGTTTTTCCTGAGGCCTCAAGTGTAAATGCACAGGACTTCTGGCCGTCTTTCAGGAAGGGTGTAAATCTTATGTTCCAATCATTCTCATCTATGCCGAAAAGGTGATAAAGACTATAGATATACCATCCGGCCGCCCACATGAACTGCGGTTTATCTACCTTTCCATACACATCAGGATTATTGTAATTACCATTCCTGTATTCATACATTGCGGGCTGCCCGTTGGGACCGTTCATTATCCCGTCAACCGTCATTACTCTTCTTACAAAATCAATCGCATCGCCTGTTCTGCCTGCTGATTTCAGTGCCAGTGCATAGAAGGTATTGCCGTGAGACCATATGCCCCCGTTTATGTAGAGGAAAGGATCACCGGCCTCATTGCCCGCAAATTTCAGGTAGTCAATAAGTTTATTAAAATCCATCGGATAAACCGTATAGATACCCAGCTTTCTGTCGAGGAGTTTCTTTTCAGCCGTTTCTACCATTTCCCGTGTTCTTTCAGGCGAAAGCTGATTGAAAGTAGCAGCAGGCAGTGAGCCGATGTAATAATGCTTATCTTCACTGCCATCCTCAAAATAATTAATCAGATACTTCAGACTGTCATCCCACAGCCTTGAATTTAACTGCTCCTGCATCCTGTTTGCCTGCGCGGAATACACCGTTAGTTCTCCGGTATTTCTGTTTAACCTTGAGGACAGATATACATAATCTCTCAGGGATTTGACGGCCATTATAGTCATGAAAGCACGGGGACCGAAATTATGACCAATATCCCACCAGTCAGGACGGTAGGCCCACATTATATCCTCCCTGCTGTTCGACATGGCCTGCGTGAGGCTCTTTGTAATATATGGATATAATTTCTGCAGCAGGAGCGTGTCTGATGAATGCCTCAGATAACTGGCAGATAATATAATAAACCAGAAGTGGTTCCAGTTATCCGGTGTGGCATATTCGGTCACATAGGCACTGTCCTTCCAGTAATATGCATGGGGAATTATTGAATCTTTGTCCGCATGCTTAACCGTAAATTCAAGATCCTTTTTAACTCTCTTTAGATCAAAGTTTACGGCGGCCAGATCGGTCAGAAAAACGTCATGTGAGAAATAAAAGTTGTATTCGGCAGGACATGGCATCGGATTAATAGTACCATCGATATAATGCTGGTTTACGGCCAGGATAGCCTTTGCCCAGAGGTAAGCCCTGTCAAGCCAGTTGTCCCCGCTCTTAAACCTGCCCGTCTTCCGGGCATAGTTCTGCACATAATTTTCATAATCCCTGATTTCAGTTCTGTAGTTCGTTAAAAGCTTGCCCACAATATCCCTGCCCTCACTTTGCCTGCAGGAGCCCACGATCTGTACTACAGTCATTTTTCCTTTTGGTGGGAGGATTTTCCTGTAGAGAAATTTTGCCGCCGCGCGCGCAGGGGTATCTCTGGGGATGAGCCTCTGTGAGACGTCGATATTATTGCTGAACCATGCCAGATCTTCAAATATGCGTGTATTACTCCTGGTATAATAGCTGACCGGCATCTCGCCTGCGTTAGCCGTAAATATCTGTACATTTCCTGTTTCCGGGTCATCATAGTTTGTAAATATGGCATATCCTGTTTTGTCAAATTCTGTCCATGCCTTTTCCTTCAGCTTGTAGGTATGGCTGGTTCTTACTGAAGTCGCAAGATGTGTATCAAATTCAAAGCTCTGGGGTTTATTGCCATTGTTTGTAATAGTATATGTAATTATCACGGCCGGTTTAGTGTTTGCGAACCTGTAGGATACCTCAATTGACTTTATTTGATCCTCATGGTGGAAACTGACACTGTAAGGATTTATTTGAAACTGATAGGCTCCCAGTCCGACCTGCTCTCTTTTTCCGTCACCCACTCTTAGGCCCATTGACATTACAAAAGAGGTATCACGCTTCCAGTAATCAGTACTCAGATCAATGCTGTTTGCAACCGGATAGTAAAAGCTGATGCGCTGAATTGAAGGCGAACTGTGGTGCAGTTCTATTCCCACAAAATGACTTCCGACTTCAACCTGTGCATCACCCTTATAACCGAGAGTTATATCCCCCGCCTGGGGTATTACTTCAGAATATAAAAACAGCAGGATCACAAATGACAAACAGGCCGCAAACCCCGGTTTAACATACATTTTAAGAATCTCCCGTATTTATTGTAGCTTCAAAAGTACAAGATGCCGCCTCTACAGATAATCATTCAGACAATAACTGAGCAATTTCTTTTTCGTATCATTCGGACCGGTATAGGGAACCGTAATTTCTTCATCCGGCAGGATGATTAGTCCATTATCACTAAAGGTCAGCTCCGGATGCTGAAAAGTAACAAAAAATGCGGGTTTGGCGGCTGTTACCACTATATGATTCGTAAAATCAGTCTTAACTTCCAGCCGTGCATTGGGAAGTTTCTGGTGCTTCCATTCCCCCTCAGTATGATAATTCCTGCTCAGAAGCTTCTTCTCCCTGTCATATAAAGATGCAACAAGTATTCCCTCTTCCCTGTAACTTTTTTCGGGAACGGAAATATTTATGCTTTGCTTTGAATCGGAGAGTACCTCAACATCAGCGCTTCCAACTTCTCCAACCTTGCCTTTGGGAAGATATATGTGATGCAGTTTCAGTCTGCCGTTGAATGTATCAGGACTATTATTGACAACCATTAAAACCGGTTCTGCCGCCCTGGAGAAACAGACCATCTGAGGAGAGAAGGCGTGTTTTACAAAATAATATGCAAGTTTGGGTCTGAGTCCCGAATCTATAAGTGCCCAGCTGGAAACAGGCCAGCAGTCATTCAGCTGCCAGATAACGGCTCCGTTCGTCCCGGGGAAGCGCATTCTCCAGTGCTCCAGGCATTCCTTCATTGCAAAACCCTGGTTGAGCTGCGTAAGATAAATAAAATCTTTGAGGCTGGCAGCAACGGGCAGGTGCGCTGCCAGAAACCTGTACAAACGCTCCGGCCCCTCGACCTGTTTGTTATGAAACTCGAACACACGGCTTTGTGGTTCACGTTCCTTTTTAGGTAATACCTCCTTGAAAGTATCATAGTTGGCCGGACTCTGAAATCCGAACTCCGTGACGAAGAGGCTCTTATCGTCTTTCACGCTTTTATAATCCAGCCACCGGCTCCAGATATCCCACTGGTGACGGTTGCCGCTATTTACTGAATTCGGATCCTCGTCACTTCCAAATGGAGTTGAAGGCCAGTACGGCCTGCCCGGATCCGTCTTCTTAAGAATTGACGGAATTATTGTATGATAGATCCTGTAGCCGGGCATCTGCTGATATGGTTTGCCCTGCTCCTGATACCAGATCCATTCATTCTCATTGTTACCGCACCAGAGAACAATTGAGGAATGGCACCTCAGACATTCTACGGTTTCCTTAACCTCCTGCTTAACATTTTCCAGGAATTCTTCCGTATCAGGATAAGATGCACAGGCAAACATAAAATCCTGCCATACCATCAGTCCCAGCTCATCGCAAAGATTATAGAAGCTTTCATTTTCATAGATGCCCCCGCCCCAGACTCTTATCATATTCAGATTCGCTTCCTTTGCGCTGCGCAGCAGTTTCTGATATTTCTCATCTCCAACGCGCGGCAGAAATGTATCCGCGGGAATCCAGCATGCTCCCATGCAGAATACCGGCTTATTATTTATCACAAATTGAAACAGTGACCGTCCGTTTTCATTTAACCTCAGACTTACGGTTCTAATGCCTACTTTCCTTATTTTTTCATCCACTACCTCGCCTATGTCATTAAGAAGCTGAAGGCTTAACGTATACAAATAAGGTTCGCCGTAGTTATTAGGCCACCAGAGCTTTGGATTCTTAATCCTGAAGCTTGCCTTCAATGACTCTTCGCTCCCGGTCTCAATTTCCTTTTCAAATGAATGTATGTCTGAACTCAGCCTGATCTTCAGCTTGCAGTTCTGCTGATCGATATGCTTTACCTCAGCCCTGATTTTTACCTGCGCAGTATCCCCTTCCAGCGCCATAGTGTCAAAACTTATATTCTCAATGCACGCACCCGTTTGCTGCATAAGGTAAACCGAACGCCATATTCCCATTGTAATAAATGCCGGACCCCAGTCCCAGCCGAATGAATACTGCGCCTTCCTGATATATACCCTTTCAGATCTCAGCGCAACGGGCAGCCTGCCATGCTTTAGTTCGTGACTGCGCGCCCATTTCACGGCAGATGTAAAAAGGACTTCCAGTATATTGTTTTCTTTCTTTAAGAACCTGGTTACTTCAAAAGTGTATTTCCTGAACATGTTGCTCACTGAGCCAATATTCGTACTGTTAATGAATATATCGGCAATGGTATCCAGTCCCTCAAATACCAGATAAACGGGCCTGCCTGGTTCAAAATCCTTAGGTAATTCAAAAGTAGTTTTATAAAGCCAGTTTACATCCCCTATCCACTGAAGGGAGGTCTCGTTATCAGCATAGAAGGGTTCAGAAATCAGCTGATTCGACAGCAGGTCCGTGTGAATTGTACCCGGCACGGAAGCCTTATACCAGTCATCCGGCTTAATTACATCCTGTGAAAAAGGAGCACTCTCCTGAAGAGCAAATTTCCAACCTTTATGTAAAAGATATTTATTTTCCAACTGTACACCCGTAATTGTTTAGCTTTATTTATTTTGTCTTTCCCTTAAAGTTCCACTATCTTATTCGGCGCCTGTTACTTTAGCAAAACCATTTTACGTGTTTCCATGACCTGGCCGTCTGCACTTAGACGGTAAAAATATACACCGCTTGTCAGTGAATGTTCATTAGCATTTAAATGATAGCTGTAAATTCCGGCTGCTCTATCGCCCTCAAACAGAACCGCTATCTCTCTTCCAAGTACATCATAAACAGCGAGCCTGACGTGAGAAAATACAGGCAGCTGATAGCTGATAACCGTCCCGGGATTAAATGGATTTGGATAATTCTGCATCAGGCTGTAACTCCAGGGTGCCTTATGCCTGCTATCCCCCGTTCCTGTTGAAGAGGCATAAAGCTTCTGAATTTCATCCGGAGTAAGGGCATAATTATAAAGGCGGATTTCATCAAGCATTCCGCTGAAATTATAGTTCTTATCACCCGGCAGCATCTGGCCTATGGTTATGTCATATGTTGTTGTGAGTATTGTCCCTGAATAATTTGAAAAGGCATCCAGTTCACCGTTTATATATAGCTCTATGTCAGAGCCGTCATAAACTGCAGTTACATAATAAACTGAATCAGCCGAAAGCACAGTCCTTGAATCCAGGTCCTTTGTTCCTGTACTGGTCTTTATAGTCCACCTGACCCTTTTATCCGTGATGGATGCCTTATAGCGGTTCTGCCAGCTCCCGTGTGAAACAAGAAAGGCCTCCCTCGTAAAAAGCACTGCCGGCTTCATCCAGAATCCAATGGTTATAGCATTCTTAAAATTAAGCGACGTATCATTAGCGACGAGAATAAAATTATCCTGCCCGTTGAAATAGTACGCATTGTTTGCATTACCCGTCCTGTCAGCTGTCAGCGTTGCACCGTAGACTACCCCGTTATGATTGCGTCCGCTGGCATCGTTTGCATTTCCACTAAATGGAAGGTAAAGGATAAGATCACCTTTAGTCGCGGCCGATAGATCCCTTACCTCAATACCCACACTGTCTGAGACTGAAGCACCCATGGGATCACTTACGGTACACATAATGTAATAGTTTCCCTTAGTTGAGGGAGCTTGCCAGGCAACTATTTTCCCGGAACCATTTATAGTCCCCTGCACCGCTTTCCAGCTGTAGGAAAGCGTGTCATTATCTGCATCCGTGGCATTGCAGCTAAGCGTAACCATTCCCCCAAGATCTACTTTACCCGGACTGGCTTTCAGGCCCATGATTACGGGAGGATGATTAAGCCTTTTAACCACCTCAATTGTGATGCTTGCTGTATCTTTGTTTCCATAGCTATCGCTTACAATACACGTAAGCAGATATTTATTACTTTCCGCAGGAGCAGTCCAGCTGACCGCCTGGCCGCTGCCCGAAATTTTTCCTGCCGGTACTATCCAGCTATATGTTAGCGTGTCACTCTCGGGATCTGAAGCGGTGCAATACAGGTTTATGCTCCCTGCTGATACTATTTCAACTGAATCGGCAGAGAGACTTTTAATCCTGGGCGGATAGTTTGCAACTGCGTGATTTGACTGATAGTCAATAACTACCCCGTCTACGAGCATTCTGTTTAATTCATAGCTGATTTTACCGCCTCCGGGTGTGAGGACTGCAATCACGGCTCCGTCTGCCGGAACACTAATAATGGTTTTGCCACTGACACCCGTTTTAATAAAGCTGCCTGAAACTGCGTCATAAATGTCGTGCACTCCGCTTCCAGTCTCAATTTCCACCAGCTGATCAGAGCCATAAGGGTTATAATAAAGATAGGAGGGGTATGCAGACCCGTGAAAATAATCGGTTTTCAACAGATCCAGCCTCAGTATTTTTTCTATGTTTGTTGTATCGATTATTCCCCCGAATATACCCACGTGCGATGAGCTGTAAAGCGATAGTGTTGTGTTCCCCCAGCCTCCGCTAATTGCATCTCCTGTAGCAAAGGGGGTCTTGCCATTTATAACCTTACGGATGGCTTCATGTGCTATGTATGATTCAGGGTCATATTTCTGCGCCCATTCATAACTGTCCTGATTGCTCTGAGGCAGATATTTGGGATAAAACAGTCTCGCTGCATTTGCGGCATTGAGCACCCACTTGCCTATTGCACGAGCAAACCGCTTGTCGTAGCGTACCAGCGGCACCAGGGCACCGGCCTGCTCAAAATTATTCATAATGAAGGCATAGTCGTTGCCTGATACCTCACCTATCAGACCGCTTACGTCGTAACCTCCCCAGTTGCCTAAAATGGCACCCCAGGAACGAAGGGGTGTTATATCAAAGCACCAGTTAATTAGTTTCTGAATATCATAACGCGTCCCCAGCTCTGCGTTCATTCTCGCAGCCGTATATACGCCGTAAGGCAGCTGAAGTTCATAGGCCGGATTTGAACTCAGGCCGTTAAGAAATTCCATGGATAATTCTGCACCAATCCTGTAGCTTTCCTCTCCTGTTTTCAGATAGGCGCTATAAAGTATCCACGCTATTGCACCCGAGGCTTCAGGCTCAATTACTCCCCCCGGATTCGGCGTCATTGTGGAGAGCTTCCACGCACGGTAGTTCATATTTGGGACACGCCATGGAGTAGTCCTGCCTCCCATTGCATTAACAGCCTGCAGCCAGCGCCCGGCAACAGTCGTGAATTGTTTATTGAAGTCGCCCGTATTTGGATACATGCTGTACAACTGATAAAAAAATACGTTAGGCATTGTCTCATACCACCAGTCGTCCCCGCTGCTTGTATTTGGACTATTAAGATAAACGTTTTCAGAGGGACGCCTGTTGAAGTACTCTTCGCACATCAGGACCCAATTATAGCCGTTCTGATTGCTTTTATCGATACCTACCAGACTCGCTCCAACTACCGAAGGTAAAACATTAATTGCTTCACCTGAGGATGTATTGGGAGTGCCAACAACCGTATGCAGCCCAAAACTCTTATGCTCAGGATAATTGACCGTATTGTTATTGATGAATATCAGGGGAAGGTATTGTCCCGTAGCATTTAAGTCGTATACCAGTGAATCATAACCCCGGGCTACCTGCTTCCAATCTCTCATCAGGTATGGCGCAGGACTGTTGGGCATCTGCTCAACCCGGTTAATTTTAATCTGTTGCGAGAACATATCATTTACCAGAAGGATTAATAAAATTGCAACATACCCGCAGAAATAAATTATCCGCATTAAATATTTCATATATTCTTTCCTGAACCATTATTCTAGGGTCCAGGCCCCCTTTATTTACTCTTTTTATGGTCCGTGTAATATTCCTTCAGAATTTTCCTGGCCTGCGGATTTGATTCAACAGCCAGAAGCGCCAGCAGTGCCTCAATAGTAGATTCGGCGCCTGAATTATAATTGATCTTTCCTTCGGATACTATTCCATCGTAACACCTGCCGGTCTTTTCATCATACATCGGTTTACCGGCCGCATTCTTACCCAGGAACCAGCACGCTATTGCGGCCCCCTTTTCGGCCAGCAGTGGATCAGGAATAATTTTGCCGGCCAGCAGGCAGGCCGACACC
The DNA here is from genome assembly GCA_050258815.1 of Ignavibacteriales bacterium. Lineage (GTDB taxonomy): Bacteria > Bacteroidota > Ignavibacteria > Ignavibacteriales > SURF-24 > JAAXKN01. Next base: position 16,054 of record JBLMZM010000182.1, on the reverse strand, counting down.
ATAGGATCTATGCCATATGCAATCTGGGGAAACCGGGATGAATTTTCCTCCTTATTGTCAGCGACTGAAAACTCATTCATATAGTTCCTTTCCATCAGAAAGTCATAGAAGTGATCGACTTCCTTTCTTGCACTACTTATCAGTTCCTTATCTTTTAATGCGTCCCCGGCAAGCAGGAGCGCTTCGGACTGATTGCTGCCCCAGGCATGCCACGTATTCTCCCAGCTCAGGTGGGCACCAAATGGAAACTTCAGCGAATCCCCGGCCTGCATCATGATAATGCCGCTGGAGATTTTTCTTATATACTGCTCAATTAATGTATCCCTGCTCACCAAATAGAAAGGTACAAGTGCCATTACAATTACAGCAGCCTGATCCGATGCATACTGGTAAGGAAGCCAGGTGGGCAGCCTGAACCCCTTAAGATTTGTTGTTTCGGGATAGTTATTTATAAGAGGCCTGAGGGAATTAAATCCGCTCGTCAGGCTTTTCTGGAGCCTTTTTGCCAGCTCCTTATCCGTATCGTAAAAATAACTGTATGCCTCCCCCATAGCCCATAATGCTCTCCAGCTCCACCAGTCGGGAAGCGGCCTGCTGTTCCTGCCTTCTTTGTTTATCGTGTGGTCACTGTTAATAAAATTATAAAACAGTCCATTCTCTGCCTGCATATAAAACAGGAATTCCAGCAGCAGCTTTGCCTTTGTAAGAAAAACCACATTGTTTGTGGCTTTAAGATACCGGAGATAAAATATCGCGGCCCTGGCAACATCATCTACACACGCCGTTCCTTCTCCCGGGGCATCTGTCCAATTGTAATCAGGCGCCTCAGCGTATATATGAATAATTGCCATTTCTTTACCATCAATGTTTACCCTGTCATAGAGCTTGTCAAGATGCGAAGTATTGATCAGACTGGTATCAACTTCATCCTGAGAAAAGCCGTGTGAGTATAACAGGCCGATAAATATTAAAACCATAAAAAAACGTCCTGGCATGAATTATATCCTTAATATTAATCCTTATATTTTTCATTTCTTACAATGGCACGGGCCTTATATTATAATCACTCCATCTTATGGTCCGTGCAAAATTTACTTGCATAAATTAAGTAAATAATCCGCCGTAGTAGTTGCAAGGCAGATATTTGAGTCGGCACCAGAATAATAGATTTTTATATCCCCGTTATCCTCTGCAATCCATCCATTTGTAAATACAACGTTACCCACATCCCCCACTCTTTCATAAATAAAGTCAGGCATCAGTATAGGCTCCCGGCTGCGGCCTATTACTTTCCAGGGCTCTTTCAAATCCAGCAGCATAGTGCTGATTTTATAAATATTGCTTATACCGAAGCCCCTTACTCCGTGGTATAACAAAAGCCATCCCTCCTTTGTCTTTACAGGCGGGGTTGAGCCACCTACCTTATCGGCTTCCCACGTACCGGGTGTCGGACCCAGAAGAAACCTGTAGCCTCCCCAGTGCAGAAGGTCGGGACTTCTGTTGAGCCATATGTAGTTTCTGGATTCATTTGACGGCCTGTCCATTTTCCAGTAGTAACCATTTATCTTTTCCGGAAACAGCGCACAGTCCTTGTTGGATGGCTCTGTAATGGGTCCATGGATTTTGAAATCCCTGAAGTTATCTGTCGATGCCAGCATCACCAGAGGCATGTAATTGGAATATCCTGTATAAGTAATGTAATACCTGTTTTTAATCTTAGTAATTCTCGGATCTTCTATTCCCCATTCCACATACTCAAAGAATTCCTCATGATCCTCGGGAGTAAGGCAGGGATTCTTGTCCACCGTAAAGACGAGGCCATCTTTACTCCTGGCCATTACAAATGAGGATCTGCCCGTAGGCATTTCCACACGACAGAGCAGTATGTATTCATTCTTGAACTTCACTGCCCCTGCATTAAAGATGCTGTTTACTCTGAAAGGAACATTTTCTTTAGTCAGTACAGGATTGGTTTTATACTTAAATATTCCCATAATTTCCCTCTCCTTTGATATTCTATTGCTCTGTTATTTTGACAAATCTTTTTAATAGTTCATCTACCTCATAGACAGCAATACCCGAGGCCGAATCCGCCATGGCATATGGAACTATAAGCCTGCCGTTATGCAGGATTGAACCGCAGGAATACACTACATTTGGGACGTATCCGTTTCTCTCCTGCTCTGAGGCAGTAATAATTGGATCCGGCAGGTATGCTATTACCCTGGAGGGGTCCTTCAAGTCCAGCAGTATGGCTGAGATTACATACGTTCTTACCGGGCCGACCCCATGCGTCAGTAGAATCCATCCTGCCTCAGTTTCAATAGGAGATCCGCAATTGCCCACCTGTATAAACTCCCAGTCATTAAAAGGCATCCTGAGAAGTTTCATTTTATCCCAGGTATAGATATCATCCGATTGCATGAAAAACAGGTTCTCGCCATCCTGGCGCGAAATCATCATATATTTGCCGTTAACCTTCCTGGGAAATAAGGCCATGCCCTTATCCTTAACAGCCTTACCTTTCAGGCTGGTGATCTTAAAATTTATAAAGTCCTTTGTTTCCACCATGCGTATTGAAGTATTTCTGCCGTTATATGCGGTGTAGGTGCCATAATAAACGGCTGAGGAATCTTCATCCTGAAAACGCACCATTCGTGCGTCTTCCATTCCGTGGGATTCACTGTCTGAGGCCGGGAATAATACCCTTTCAGAGAGCGGAATCCTCCGGTCGAACTTAATTTCATAACCCTCATCCAAATTCCTGCCATCATTACTGACCATGCCTGAAGAGGCAAAGGATGAGGCAGGCTCCAGCCTGATTTCACCTTTTTTATCCACTATTCCCGTTCTGAATTCTATTGAGGAGATATGCCCTTCACCCGTTGCCCTGAGACTCAGAATAAATTTCGTCCCCGTATTTTTATCCTGTTCCGGGTGCAGTACTATGGAAGGATTAAACAGGGCGGCTGACTCAATTGAATATTCTTTGGAAAAATATGCGCCGATAAGCATCTTTTTAACTGCCGAAAGAGGGAGGTCTTCGGCAATGTATTTTTTAATATTCCTGAAGTTGCTTTCAAATGATTTTCTTATATTCCTGTGCCTGTCTGAAAAGCTTTCAATTACATCCTGAAGCAGAATTTTTGCTCTCTTTTCACTGAGTCCATAAATCCGCTCCAGTATATTGCTTACCCGTCTTTCATTTCCCGGGAAGAAAAACTGCATTAGTACTTTCGAAGGATCGGGTGTTAGTCTGATGTCTTGTAATTTTGTCATGTTTTTCCGGCCAATTATTTTTCTGTTTATTCCTTTAACCCAGTTGAAGCCATACTCTGAATGAAATATCTCTGGAAAAATGCATATGCCACCACAATAGGGATTGCAAGCATTACTGCAGCAGCCAGCTTAACACCCAGCTGCGATTCAGCCCTGCCGCCAACGGCAAACAATGTTATCAGCTGAGGCATTGTCATCAGCTTATCATCCCTTATGACAATTATGGGCCATAATACTTCATTCCAGGCACCCATGAATGTGATGATTCCGACCGTAATAATTGCGGGTATGGAATTTGGCCACAGTATCTGGAACAAAATCCGGAATTCACCGCAGCCATCAATTCTGGCGGCATCTATCATATCCTGCGGAATAGTCTTAAAGTACTGATGAAACATAATGATCGACAGGCCATTAATTACATAGGGCACTATGAGCGCCAGGTAAGTGTCCACCCAATTGAATTTAACCATCAGTATGTATTGTGGAATGAGCGTTATCTGGAAAGGCAGTGTCATTGTAAAAATGATTATGTAGAATATCAGTCCTTTTCCCTTAAACTCCAGGTGAGAAAGCGAGTAACCGACCATGGACCCGAAGAGAATAACGCCGGCTGTAATGACAAGCGAAACAAACAGACTGTTTATCAAAGAACGGATGATCGGTATTTTCTCCAGCACCTGGTTGTAACTGCTGAAGCTCACTGAATCAGGCAGCAGCACCAGACTCCCAATCTGGTTCTCAGGCGCAAAGGATGCGGCGAGCATCCATATAAACGGGTACAGGAAAATGACGGCGCCAATTATTAGCATTATATATACCGGTGCTTTTTTCATTTTTACCTGGTCTCCTTTTCAACATATCTTTTCTGTATTACAATTACCACGAGTATTATTGCAGCAAAGAAAAATCCCAGAGCGGAGGCATAACCCATATGGTAATAAAAGAATCCCTGTTTATATATGTAAAGCACCGCTGACAGCGTCGAATTCAGGGGGCCGCCTCCTGTCATAACATAGGGTTCAATGAAAAGCGAAAAGCCTCCGATGGTTGAGAGTACAAGCACCAGGAAAAACGTCGGGTTGATCATCGGCAGCGTGATATGAATAAATTTCTGCCACTGGTTGGCCCCTTCCAGCTCGGCAGACTCGTAAAGGTAAACTGGTACAGTCTGCAGCCCTACAAGGAAAAGCACAATATAAAGACCAACATTCTTCCATGTTGCCATTATTGCAATTGAAGGCATTGCAACATTAGGATCAACCAGCCAGCCAACCTTTCCCAGGCCAACCGAAGAGAGAACGCGGTTCAGCAGTCCGCTTTCAAATGCATAGAGCTGCTGCCACAAAATTGTAACAACTACTCCTGAAACAATAACAGGCATGAAATAGGCTGCCCTGAAGAATCCCAGAAACCTGACTTTCTGGTTGAGCAGCACCGCGAAGAACAGCGCTACTATAATCTGAAGAGGAATATGGATCACCAGAAATATCACAGTATTTAACAAGGCCTGGAAGAACTGTGCGTCGTGAAAAAGCCTGTAGAAATTCTGCAGTCCCACAAATTTCATAGGAGAGATTATATTCCACTGATTGAACATCAGGACAAAGGAAAAGATTACCGGGAAGGATACAAAGGTAAGGAAATGTATCACATAAGGAGCAACCATAAGATAAGGAATAATTCTGTTTTTTTTCATCTCTCTTTACCGGTAATTTTATTGCAATAAGAGCAGGCTTGCTGCTTTGGCTGCATCATTAACCGCCTGCTCCGGGGACTTCTTGCCGTACACCACACAGGCTTCGTACTGCTGGGATATTGCGTCAAAGACTTCCTTCAATACGGGGGAGTTATCCGTACCGCGCACATATTTTGACTGTTCTGCAAAACTTCTCATCTTCGGCCTTGGATTAAAGTAGTTCACAAATACGGAATCTTTGGTCAGATCCTTGCGCCTGGGCAGCTGCGAAGTCAGCTTCAGCATAAGAAAATCATTCTGTCTGTTGATCATAAGCTTCATAAATTCCCAGGCCAGCTGCGGATTTTTGCACGTATTAAAAATAACGATGTTCTTAGGATCACCATACGTATATGCGTGCCCCTTCAGGCTGTCATCCGGTACAGGTAAGCCGGTAAACCCGTATTCAAAGCCCTCTGGCTTAAATCTGTCTGCGTGTATTATCTCCCAGGGCCCTGTAAAACGGGTCGCAATGTCACTTCCTAAAAATGGGTCTCTCCGGGCTGAAAGCCTCTCGCGCGGAAAGTATCCGTTGTCATAAAGCGACTTTAAGAAAGCAAACGCCTGAACCGCATATTTATTATTAAAGGCAACCTTGTCATTCTTTATCAAAGGCGCTCCGTTTGATGCGGCCAGGTAAATCGGGTAAAAATCAAAAAAGCGCTGCCACCAGGTCACCTCCACCTCCGCATATCCGATCCACCTGTCGACGTACTTTCCCTCAGTACTATACTGTTTAATTTTTTTTGCGGCCTCAAAAAATTCTGTATACGTAGAGGGTGGTCTTTGCCATCCGATGCTTTCAAACATTTTCTTGTTATATATCATCATGATGGGATTTATCTTCCAGGGGATCTGATAAATGTGGCCGTCGGTTGAAGTGACTTCCCTTACCACGCTACTGTCACACCTTTTATATATGTAATCCAGGAATCCGGGCAGTTTATCGAGGGCGATTAGTTTACCTGAACGGGCATAAAGCTCCACGTCACCCTGCCACATATTGGAGTATATATCAGGAGTCGTGCCACCAACAACCGCCGCCAGAATGACCTCTTCACTCGACCTCCCTTCAGGAACCGGCTGAAAGTGCAGAGGCTTATCCGGGTGTTCCCTGTTCCACTGCTCCACTACAGCTTTTGCAAAGGTTATTTCATCTGAGTTGTTGGAACTCCAGTATATGAGCTCGCTGCCGGAACTGCTGTCATGCCTGTTACAGGATAACTGCAATATTGCTGCAATTAACGCAATGGAAAGAAATATGCTTTTTAACTGTAGAATTTTTCTCATATATCAGCCAACAATCAGAAAATTACTTCATAAAAGAAAACTTATAATTCTCCGGAAGGAAACTATTCCGGATTTATCTAGTTCCAGAACTGCCATTCATAGTCAATTGTCGGATAGGCCTGGCGCATGAAGGTCCCGCCTTTTTTTACGGAATATACGTCTATTGTCCGGGAGTCTTCTTTGTCTTCAATGGGAAGTCTTTTTAACACCCCCTCATTTATTTTCACAGGAATTCTTTCCTTGAGTCCCAGTACCATATTCACGACTCTCTTGGTATATTCATAGGTATACAGATCATTTCTTACGTCTGCTTCTGCCTCTTCGAATGACCTTATATTGCCATCTTTGTCAACATATCTTTTTCTGTTAGTTTCATAGTATTGTCTTACCTTATTTTCATCTGTTTTGATGGAACCGGCAATATCCAGCTTCATCCTGGAATAAACCAGCTTATCCAGCCACCATTTCTTTTCTCTTTTTACCTGCTCATCATTCTGGAGGTTTTCCTCAAAGGCCAGTCTTGTCAGTAATTTATCGCGCACCATGCGCCATATAGTCTGCTGCAGGGAAAGGAAGAACGCCTGATGGGATGTTTTTTCAAACCTGATGTATGGTTCACGGGTGGTATACCATTTTATGAATTCACCGAGCGCAATATTGCCCGTCTTAAGTTCCACAAGCACCTTGTTCAAATAAGTATCTATTCCGGTTGCATTAAAGTCGGGATATAAAGGACGAATATTTTTTTCCAGGTCCCAGTCTTTTAATTTTTCAGGACTCAGGATCTTGTGGCCAAGATACGCCTTCAGTATGTTAAGTGTTTCGCGTATTATAACCGGATTTTCCTTCATCATCAGGCCGTGCACATATTTGTCTGATAAGGAATCCGCCCTGGCTTTTACTAATGCCTTCTGCATGTCATATTTAAGCCTGTTCATTTCAGATTCACTCGTGATCATGTTCTTCGACATGTTGTCAATCCGGAGCAGATAATAACCATCGGGAGTTTTTATTGGAGGAGTTACTTCCCTGATTTTTAGTGTATCTATAATTGCAGCAAGTGCAGGGTTATCTTTTTCAAGCTTGAACCTGTTTGTCTCCAGATACCTGTCCTCACGTTTTACTTCATCAGAGAACTGACCATTGAACAGTGAATCAAATGACATTCCCTGCCTGATCTTTTCGTACTGTTCTTTGATTGCCTCATAGTCCGGCTTATAGATCCACCTGAGCTGAAAAGAGACCTGTTGCTTAGTGATAGCCCTGTCAATTTCCTGCTCGCTTACCTGGATATTATCCCAGATGTTATTCCTGTAAAGCTGTTCAGTTGCCAGGTCACCTTCAATATCTGAAAGGATCATCTCAACATCCGGCATGGAGTCTACGCCTTTGGAATACCCCTCGCAGGCGAGCAGCTTCTCATAAATCATAAAGTCCAGATAACGCCTCAGCGAATTCTTCTCCCTTTTTACAAAAGCAGGTCCGAACTCGTAACTGGTAATAAATTCCTGCGCAGTTATCTGCAGATTGCCAATACTGGCAACAATCATGGAGTTAAGAGCCGCATCATCCTTAATCATGAACTTCCTGAAATCCGTACTGTCCTGAGCCTTTATGAGAGAAAGACTATAAAGTAAAAAGAGAACTGAAAACAAGCTGCTTGTTCTTAAAAACTTATATTTACATTTCCGCATAAGTCCCTTATTTGGTTCTATTATAAAATTACTGTAACATTTACAGCAGCAGATTTTTCTTCAGACCCGGCGCAAAATCAGAACCTGAGGTCCACAGAAAATACGTGTATATTTTGTAATCTGCCAAAATTTCTGTATGCATAATCAAACTTTATATTCATCTGTCCGAGCAGGTTACTAGTAGCCACGCCCAAACCCAGTGTCAGGCCTCCTTCAGGGTCTTTAAGGAAAAGCGAGTTAAAGCCGCCCCTAAGGAAGATTATGTCCTGATATGATACTTCGCTTCCCAGATTGACGCTTTCATAGTTATCGTTCGGGTGTACGGCATCTACGGCCACCAGCCACCTGAAGTTATCCGAATTGACTACGTGTGTTGAAATACCGAACTGCATAAAAAGCGGCAGATCCCAGGAATCAAGTTCCACATTAAATGGGACTCTTTCATTTGAGCCCAGTTTTGTCGGATCCACTCTGGTAAAGGTACGTGTATCCCTGCCGGCCATTTGCATCGAGGTTCCGAAATTGGAAATTGTTGCGCCGATTACCATGCCGTTAAATAAATCCGTCCTGAAAATGGTGCTGGCATCAATTGCAAATCCGGTAGCACTCTCGTGCCAGATCTTCTGCTGAATATATTTAGCTGTAAAGCCTATTGAGAAGCGGTCGGTGAGACTCCTTGCATAAGATACTCCAATTGCCATATCTCCCGCGCTGAAATATTCACCCGTGCCTTCCTGCTGTTCAATAGTTGTAACTTTCATATCGGGCATGGAGAGTGAGGTGAAGCTGAAGCCGAATGTGCCCAGGCTGCCCAGCGGCAGAATGAGTGCAGCGTAGTCAAATTTTGTTTCAGCAATCCAGGTTGTATGCTGCACGTTAAGTTCTATCTGCTGCAGCGAAGCTATGCCGGCTACGTTCCAGTAAAGGGCGGATGCATCACTTGCAATGCTGACAAAAGCGGCGCCCATCCCTACAGCCGGCGCCCCCACGGGAATCTCCAGGAATGTTGCCGCTGTTGTACCCGACTTGGAAACATCCCTGTTGAATACCTGGGCATAGACTCCAGCCGTATATGTAAGTGTAATAAACAGTAGTAAAATTATTTTCTTCATGAAAAACCTCTTAAAACATTCTAAGAGTGTATAATTAAAAATCCTGTTCTGCTTTCCTCTTATTTAATTATTGCGAACCTGCCTATTTTGGTCCCAATACCCGGAGCATCCACGTGAAAGACATATATACCATATGCTATATCCATTCCGTCCATTGACACAAGGTTCCATGGTTCCTGCCCGTTGTCGGCTCCGCCATTGTGCTGGATCGTCTGTACCAGTCTGCCGTTTATTGTATAAATTCTTATAGTACAATTGGCAGGCAGGTGAATAAAGTTAACTTTTCTTTCGCCCCTTCCAACGCTTGTAGTCTGAGGCTCCCAGGAGGCAGCACCTACATAAGGATTCGGCACAACGGCAATCTGGTCCAGGTTAGTCTTTGCCTTAGCCGGATCCAGGTATGGCGTCTTTGTTGTAAAGGATACGTATTCACCGGTCCGGAATGGTTTTTTGGTAGCTACTCTGAAAATATCCCCGGGCTGCGGCTCCCTCTGCAGGGCAGGGTCATGGATTGTTGTATCTCTCTGAAAAGTTACCGACCAGGTAGCCCTGTAATCGCCAAAACCCGCAGCGCGCTTACCGGCTGAATCACCCACGACTACAAATACCGCATCACCGGCATCAAACATGGAATCGGGTCTTGAGAGGCCTTCGCCGCCATCTTCAAAAATAAACTGTACGTGTTCAAGTCCCTCTGTTACATTTCTTATTGTAATATTGGAAGGATTAGGCTCACTGAATGATTTCGCCACAAATGAAGAATCCCCCTGTGCTTTATCCTTAAACAATATTTCGAAGTCTGCCGGATAATCGATTCTCTTGTTGCCATATGCCTTGGCATATCTGGGATCAAACCCAACGGTAACCACATAGTTGCTGTTTCCCTTTACCCAGCCCGTCCTTGAACGGTCTACTGTAACCAGTGTATCGTTATTTAATCCAACCGAAAACCCTTCTATTACGAGTGTCTTTTCTGTTGCACCCTTTATACTGGTCAGGTGAACGAGTGTATCGTTTGTTGTTGTATTTATCAAACGGAATAAGGGATGGGGATTGTTATGATACCTTGTATTATCCAGAAATTCAATCTTGTAGTTATTATTATTCTGCAGCAGACTGGGATCAATAATATCCACACTTACTGATCCTGTTGCCGGGCCGCTTGCAGTATAGTTCTGAAGCTGCGGGGGCACGTAGCCTGCTGCAACGGCCTGCGGAGTAACGACCGCAGTATTTACGTCAGTTTTTATCTGTCCGTTTATATCCTGCTTAATAATGCTGGTTGTTTCTGATGGTGGTATTCCCAGGAACTCACCCGTAATAGTAGTGGTTGTAAAGCCCTTATCATAAGCAACTACGGCATAATAATAGGTCTGACCGTTCTGCACGGTAGTATCTATATACGAATGCTGCAGACCGGTATCATCGCCCAGATAAAACAAAGCTCCGTTTACGTCAATCGGGTGCAGGCCTTTTACGCCGTCCACCAGGTCAAACTGCGCCAGGGGTTTTCTGAATGTAGCCCTTCCGTAGGCGTCAGTAATGGTCTTATCTTCCAGAAAGTTAGGATCTGTACTCCTGTATATTCTGTAACCTTCAAAGTTATATCTTTGATAAAAAGCATCGTAGGTCAGCTCAGAACGGTTATCCCAGTAAAGCGTCACCTTGCCATTACCCGGAATCGCCTTAACCAGTGGTTTGTCGGGCGGCTTGGCAAAACGGTAGTTGGCATTATAGATCTGCTGCACTGTTCTTTTCCTGCGGAAAAGGTCATTCTTATCCAGTGCAAAGATTAATCCCATCGAAAAGCGCTCAGTCTCACCCGTTTCCTCTGCCTGGTGGGTTATGTTACTGTAGGTGGTCCTCCCCAGGAGGTGTATAAAATAAGATGAGAAATAGTTGGCCAGGTTAACGCCCACAAGCGTCTGCCCGTGAGGTGAAGGAAGAGCCGAAAGCGCCTTCCAGTTACGCTCATCGTTGTTCAGGTCATATGTGTGTACGGCTGCAATCAGGAACCCTGTCAGACCCAGCTGATCAGATTCATCCTTATCCAATAAACCGAAGTTAGGTTCACCCTGGTCGGGCCTGCCGTTTCCTTCGGTGCCGTCCTTGTCCGGCGCCTTGTAGTTTTCGTCATAAGGACCGATACCGTCGGATCCCACGTCATCATTAAGAGGTTCGCCCGAATCCCAAATGCCGTTAGCATTAAGGTCGGTAAAACTCCTCCAGTTGCAGTTCTCATCAGCATCCCAGTGAGGTTTCCAGGAATAGGTATAAAATTTCTTGAACTGTACTGTATCCAGCACCGGATCTCTCAAAAATGGATCTTCAGCAGGCACATTGATAAATTTCTGGGCTAAATTGTCGCGCCTTTCATCTGTAAGTCCGTCCTGGTCATTATCAATATGATCATCGGAGATGCCGGGACTTTCCAGGAATGCATAACCGGAAATTCCGACAGGACTCCAGTTGCCCGGGTTACCCGTCGGAACAGTCGAAAACGCATAGGAGAGGTTCAGCAGTTCATCGTAATCTCCGCCGTTATTAGATGAATTGTCATGACCTCCAATCCCCCAGTCGACATACTGTGCGAATAAGGCCTTATTGTAGTCAGTCGTTCCCATATTTGTGATTTCATAGTACCAGAATATCACGTCCTCAGCCAGTACCTGTGACCACTGGAAGCCTCGTGCATGGACCTGAATTCCGAGACCGCCGCGCGAGGGATCCTCGGCATCTGGTCTGAAATTATTGCTTAATATATATTCGCGGTCCTCATTATCATCAAAAACGAAATAGGTTTCCAGGTCGGCATTTTTTACGTTCTTCCCGAAAAACCCATTCCATAATCCATCCCAGTCGCTGGGCCTGTCGGGCCAGTGCAGAGGCCAGGTATTCTGATCATCACTGCGGGCCGGGGCTGACTGGTAAGGATTTGCATAACCCGGCAGCGGCCACCAGCCATAGGTTACTCCGGTTCCCACATCATGACGCGTATATTCATAATAGTTTGTCTCCAGCGGATGGATTACTCTGCCCTGTGGATCCTTGGTTTCTGCCTGGACGATTATTGCCACACCGTCGATATAGGTATGAGTTGTACCTTTTGGCCAGACCCCGCTCTGTGTGGGCTCATTCTGCCAGTCGGCCACCTCTCCGAAATTATAATATACGGTCTTCACCAGGTTACCATCCATGAACCCCTTTTTATTGTAGAAGTGGTTCCCCTTGGTCTTGTCTACAATTCTCTGTGCAAACAGATCTTCGGCACCCAGAATTATAATCAGGCCAAGAACCAGGGCCACATATTTAGTTGTAAAATTTTCGCGGCACACAACTAACCTCCATTAGTTTCAGTCAGCTTAAAAATTAATCGTAGCTCCAAGTATTACCTGGCGCGGAGCAGAATAAAAGTCGGGTCTTGTAAAATATTGTTGTATAGTATTAACACCCCTTGGCTCTGCCTGCGCGCGCGTCAGATCCAGTGTATAACCGGCCCTTCCGGTATCTGAAAATACATTCAGTTCATTTGCAGAATCGAAAAGGTTATATATCTTCAGGAAAGCAGAAATGCTCCTGTCCAGCAGCCTGAAATATTTAGTTAAATAGAGATCAATATTAAATACCGACGGGCGGGTATCGCTGTTCTCCAGACCGGTCCTCTGGTTCTGCAGAGCGGGCGTATATGGGAGCCCTGATCCAAGCCTGCCGATCAGGCTTCCTATTATATCATCAGGAATGCCAGCTGTAACTGTAAAATTCAGCGAATGCCTGCGGTCCCAGTCAAGATAGACCAGCTGTTTGTTTATATCAATAGGAGGAGAAGCCTGGGCTTTATTGAATGCTTCATTTGGATCAGATGCGTTGCCCTTGGCAATCTGGTATGTGTAGTCCAGACTCGCACTGAAGTAGTTTGTAAAGCGTTTGTCAAAGGCAACAGTAAAACCGCTTACTGCACCATAATCCCTGTTTATAAATTTTGCGAATTTTTTGAAGTTGTCCTTGATATGGATTTCTGTGCCCAGCAAGTTGCGTATATCCTTATAATAAGCCGTCAGTGTAATGCCTATTTCATCGCTCAAAGCCTGCTGCAGACCTATCTCATAGATAGTCGTGCGCTGGGGCTCCAGATCCGCATTGCCGATTACGTTTCCTACAAAATCGGGAAAGTTTCCCGTCAGAGGGATCCTGTAGTTTGGATTCCTGTAGAGATAGTCAAAGGGCGGGATCTGGAAAAAGTGGCCGTATGATATATGTATTGCACCCCTGTCCGACATCGGATATGATATGCCCAGTCTGGGGCTCCATTGGTACTTTGCCTTTGCTTTGGTAAATAATGCAGCCGGGAAAGGTGGTCTTAGTGTATCCAGTTTTCCTATCTCGTCGGGATTTGTCAGCGTAGAGGCATCAGGCTGGAAATAGTCGAACCTGATTCCAACGTTGACAATAAGATAATTCAGCTCAATTTTGTCCTGCAGATAATATGCAATCTGATAGGGATGAATCAGGTATGTATTGTAGTCAAAGTCCCCCTCTGCGGGCAGCGCCGGCTTAAAACCGCTGGAAGCATCAACGTGGACCTGATAATCCTGATATCTCAGCCTGTGCAGGTTTAATTCAATACCTGTTTTAACTTCATGTTTAGTAGTAACCTGTGAAGTAATATCTATCTTACCCGTTCCGGTTGTAGTCCTGTGCAGCAGGTGCCAGTTTTCAGTTCCACCGGTTAAAAATGCATTTGCACCGGCGTCCCTCAGTCTTTCCGGATTTACATATCTGGGATCGAGTGGATCGGCATAAACATACTGCTTGGATATGGTACTGAAAACAGACCCCACGGCATCAATAAAGGTGCTTTTTCCGAAAATATGGTTGTACGTCATGCTTAGCAGATCACTGTTCTGATAACGATGATAATCTCCATCAGGATTTAACCTGTAAAGGTGATTATAATCCTTATAGTCCCTGTTCTGCCGCATGCCCTGTAAAATTAGTCCCTTCCCGTTTCCTATCCTGAATGACAGCTTTACCTGTCCGGTCCATCGCTTGGAATAATTCATAGGCACGAATGCCTTGTCGCCCGTTGCACCTATATACCATTGCTTCGCATCATTGGCAGAAAAATTCGAGGAATCCGAAGGGTTAAAGATCCTTTGCCCGAAAAGGTATCCGGCATCATAAATATACCTGCCCGAAATAAAATACTTCACAAAATTATTCGTCATCGGAACCGGCCCGCTGAGGCTCGCCTGAAAGTTATACAGATTTCTGGGAGCAATGTGGTTTAAGTTTTCAAACAGATCTGTTCTCGTGGTTAAGTATCCACCCGAGTATGCTGAAAATTCGCCCGAGAGTGAATCGCCCGCAATTTTTGTAACCTGGTTTACCACACCCGAAAGAGCTTCACCGTATTCGGCATTAAAAGTTCCCGTAATGACCTGCAGTTCCTGTACGCTGTTAACTTCAGCCAGCATTGAGTAGTCACCCGAGAAAGGATCATTTACCGATACCCCGTCCAGAAGATATTTCACCTCACTTATTCTGCCGCCCCTGACGTGGCCATCCACAACACCCGCCTGCAGATTGATGACAGACTGGACATCTTCCAATGGCAGCATGGATATCTGGTCGCCGCTTACCCTGGACTCAGTCGAGGTAAGGTCCTTCTGAACGATCGGCCTGCTTGCCGTAACCACCACGTTCTGCAGCTGAATTGCTTCTTCGCCCATCTGAATATCCAGATTCGTAGTCTGATCGACAGACACCCTTACATTTTTAATTACTACGGCTGCATAGCCAATGGCCGAGGCCTTGAGCGTATAGGTGCCGGGTGGTATATTTAGAATATAATAATTGCCATCCGCATCTGAGGCTGCCCCCAAATTTGTACCCACCAGGACAATATTTGCACCTATCATCGGCTCCCTGGTCTTTGCATCGGTTACTTTCCCCGCTATCTTTCCGGTCGTTCCGGCCCAGGTCTTCAAAGGAATAATCAGGACCAGTACGAGTATATATAAGAGTATATATATGTAAGCTTTAGATTTCTTTGTTATAGTGAACATTAAATTCACCTGTCGTTATTATATTATTTACTCTTTTTATAAGTCCGGGGGCACTAATGTTTCATAATGCCCCCGGCATTATACTATATTACTTCAGAAGAATCATCTTCTTAACCTGATTGAAACTGCCCGCCTCTACCCTGTAGATATATGTGCCGCTTGAGACCTTTGTGCCGTAGTTATTCTCGCCATTCCAGATAACATTGTAAACACCGACGTTCTGCTCGGCATTTATCAGTGTTCTTACTTCACGTCCCAAAATATCATAGATCTTAAGAGTAACAAATGCGCGTTCGGGTATAGAGTAGCGGATTGTCGTAGTCGGGTTGAAAGGATTAGGGTAATTCTGTTCCAGGTTGAATTCCTTTACAACTCCACCCTTGTTGTGTACTGCAGTTACGGTAGTTGTCTGTACATTAACGTCGTCGAAATAGATCGTGCCCTGGAATCTTGAATATACGTGTATTCTTACTGAAAGGGCCTTGGCTTTTGGATCATTAGGAACCGGATAGTCGATTGAATACTGCGTCCAGTTGAAAGCCGTATCCTTGGCCGGGAATGTAAATACCAGATCCTGTGAGCCGATCTCATCATAAGCATCATTGTTCTTCCATCCTGAATGGAATATTGGTGTAAAGCCGACACCCCAGGTACCAGGATTTGCAATTGCAGAATCGGGCATCAGTTTGGATGCTTTGATCCATACGCTTATGTGCAGGACATCGCCCGGTTTAGTATTTGCAGGCAGCGGGAATCTCTTAGTGCCAACCCATGCATCGTGTGTGCCTTTTGGTATGTCGAACTTCAATGAGTATGTTCCGCTGTGTGCTGCCTCATTGGTTATGATAGTGTTCTCGAATCCGTTTGCCAGCTGTG
>JBLMZM010000181.1:0-3309 GCA_050258815.1 Ignavibacteriales bacterium | reverse complement strand
AGTATGAAATGCCGAAGGTTATAATGCGTGTATCTTCCACCTTGTTTTTCACGGCATAAAATCCATTCCCGTATTTTGCGCTGCTGCGGTTCCGGCTGTTAAATATATCATCGGCCATAAGCACGAAAGATAAATATTTATCCAGCGTGTAGAACCTTAAATAAGCATCCAACCAGTAATTTTTTCCTGATTTCTCTTGTGCAGATATACTTGATGAGGAGTAATTAAAATCAAGCTGGAAATTAAAGTTATTTAAATTCAGCTTGTTTTGAATATTTCCTCCCCAGCTGAAATTCTTATTCTCCGCGTAAACACCTGTATAAACATCTTCGGTTGCAGACGATCCCAACCATACGCTCAGCCTTTTAAAAATGTTTCCCCCTATGTTTACCGAGGCACTATAGGAATTCATATTTCCATTGTTGAAATAAGTTGTAACAGATGTTTTACCATCTTTTTGGACTGAGATCTGCTCAATAGGATTATTTACATTTGTATAACTTAGTCCCGCACTTAAATAAGTTTCCCCGATTGGAAGTGAATAGTCCAGATTAATAACACTTGTCCCGGAAGGTTTCAGTCCGGGGTTTCCCATTGCGATATTTGTAGAATCAGTCTTATCTATATTTGGATTAAGCTGCCTGTTGGAGGGATTACTTATTTCATAAGATAATCTTGCATAAAGCTGCTGAAAGCCTGAAAGGGGAATTCCGGCCATTACCATTCCCCCCATGTTAACAGTATTATTTTTATTGCCTGTTCCCTTAATAATATCACTATTCTCCACAGTATTTGTCATAAGCCCCAAGTAGCCGCGCAGCCTCATTTTCCAAAGAACCGTTTCAAGGCCAGTGGTAAACCTGTGGTCAATATTCAAATATTTCTGTTCAATCTTTTGCGACAAGTCATCATTATACCTTTGTTCAATGTAGCTAAACGTGCTATAATTATTTTTCATCAAAAGATTTTTCACGGATCCTTTGTAGTCGGCTACTATTTGCACTTTATTCAGGGGATACCTGTAATTTGCACCCCAGTTAAAAGAACTGTTCTTGTTATCCGAAGAGTTTTTCTGGAGAATGGGAGGATTTTCAAATCCATCAAAAAGTGAACCGGTTTGGTTAAAGTCAGTCAGCGTATTCATTGCGTTATTCCTGAAGCCGAATGTTGCTCTTAAAGTGCCGTATTCCTTCCCTATATTGTTTACGTAACTTGTTGAAACGCTGAAGAATCTTTGCTTATTTTGATTATGCCTGTTGCTATGGTTTTCTGTATACTTGTTATTTTCCAGAAAATTATTCTGAAGCACTGTAGAATTATCGGAATTAGGAGTGCTGTAACTCATCTGGATTGTGACCATGCTTTTTTCATCGGTCTTTCCTGCTGAGAAGTTAAATTCATTCTCATCTGAGTGGCTTTCACTGTTTGAGACCTGCTGAAGGAAACTAGCTTCATCATTTACATTTATATTCTTCTGCAGCTCATACCCATATTTTACTTTTGATAATACATTCTCATAGCCGCTTCGGACAAACAGATTTTTATAACCGTATGCCGCCCCTATATCTCCGTTAAAACGGTACCGTGTATTGAGATTGGCATCTATGCTGGCATTGTACCTTGAATACTCAATCTTCTTAGTTATTATATTTATAACGCGTGTAGGCGGCTTTACATTATACTCAATCGGCGGATTTGTAAGGAGCTCAATTCTTTCTATTTCACTTACATCCAAAAGCCTGAAGTCGTGGAGTTTTTCATATCCCGACATCGTTGCCGGATTACCATCTATAAAAATGACGGTTGAGGTACTCCCCATTAAGCTGACAGTACCATTAAAGTCAACGTCGATCAAAGGAGAGTTTTCCAGCACCTCTTTTGCATTATTGCCCAGGTCTTTTCCTACGTTAAGAATAATCTTGTCCTCTTTGTATGCAAGCCTCTCCTTTTCTGCTATTATTTCCACCTCCGGCGTATAAATATCCCTTCCGGATAGCCTGATTGTATCAAGAGACAAAACCTGGAATTCACCGCTCAGGATTATTTTATTTCGCTTGCGTGACTTGTAACCCATGGATGATACCTTGGCATAAAGAGTATCCAGGGGCAGCCTGGCAATTTCAAATTTCCCTTCCTTATCCGATATCGTCCCCTTTACCAAAGTTGAGTCTTTGTGTCTGAAAACCAGAAAACTTGCAGCTTCCACGGGCTTGCCGGTAAGGCTGTCAACAATCACACCGCTGATTCTCCCCCTTAGAGTATCTCTTTCTCCA
This sequence comes from Ignavibacteriales bacterium, assembly GCA_050258815.1. GTDB lineage: Bacteria > Bacteroidota > Ignavibacteria > Ignavibacteriales > SURF-24 > JAAXKN01. Next base: position 1,036 of record JBLMZM010000181.1, on the reverse strand, counting down.
TAAGGACTGCCTGAAGCGTTAAGTTTTTGGAAAGGAGCTAAAAAAAGGAACAAGCATATAAATGCAATTTTGATTAACACCAGGTTTAATTTCATCTGTAAAAGCTTATTTCCCGCTCTTCTTGGGAGAAGACTTAATGTACTCTTTCACGTATTTACGTACAGAGCGGATTATTTCTGAAGTATTCTTGTATGCATATGAACGTTCCGGACAGGAAAATGACATGACCGAGTTATTGCCGCCGTCTTCATAACTTATTGCACTCATTCTCAGACTGTCATCCAGTGTTACATAGATGTTATGGCAGGGTTCACCGGGCTTTCCAATGTCCACATTTTTAAGCAGCTCTATCCCTTCTGAAGTAATTATTTCTGAAATTTTATCTGCAATTCCGGCCGTATGGAATTCTTTGTTCTCAATTGCCTTACCCTGAAAACTGACCGTTAGGTATGCCTTAATATTTTTGGGATGTGACTGCGCAGACAGCCCGGAAACAAACTGCAGAGATAACAAAGCTGCTAAAACGAACAGGCGGACAGTTTTCATATACCTGATTCCCAAATTGTAGTAGTAAAACTTATGGTTTCATATGCTCAGTTGCAAGCACAGCCATATATTTTCTGCAAATCCGGCTTATTCCCCTGCCAGGTTATTCACCCGACCCAAGGTGCATTTTTTTAAGAAGAACCGGGGAAATTAGCTGAATTCTTTACTAATGATAGCTATATTGCGCCCTCCTATTAATATTTTTTTAATTTTTCAGTAAAGGACACAACCTTTTTCCCGTTCAGCCTGTATAGCTATATATAGATGGATAACACCGATAAAAATATAATAAAATATTCCGACGAGGACTTGATGGCTCTGGTGACCGATAGGAATACCAATGCCCTGAAAGTCCTATACGACAGGTACGGTAAAAGTGTGTATAACTTTATACTGCGCTATACTAATAACCGGGAGATCGCAGAGGACCTTCTTCAGGAGACTTTTACAAAAGCCTGGTTCTCATCCCATAGCTTTGATCCTGAAAAAG
>JBLMZM010000180.1:0-8468 GCA_050258815.1 Ignavibacteriales bacterium | reverse complement strand
TCCATCTGAGAGTTAGTCTAAGGAATATATTTTTCTTTAACTGAGATGATCTCGCCATTCATTATCTTAAATGAAAAAGGTTTTTGCCTGAACTCAGCATAATCTTTCCGGCTGAAGATCGAAAGGAATTTCTGCAGGCTGATGGCCTCGTTGAACTTAAAATTTCCGGAAGTATCAAGTGAAAGTGTCTGCATTATAATTTCAGGTTTGGCGGAAATTTTAATTTTGAGCGAATCTTTTTTATGATTTCTTATATAGTATCCCTGCGGGGGATCAGGAAGACTAGTAATCTTTTTCTTCTTATCTTCCGAATATGCCTTTAATGCTTTATTGCCGCTGAACCATTCCACGGTATCAATTAAAACGTAATTTGCAGGCATACCGGAAGATACTGCTTCAATATAGCCCGTGCAGTTAAAGTCAGGCAATGCATTTACGGGTGGCTGTGCCGAAGAATTCTGTGCCGGAGAATGCAATGAATCAGTTTGTTTTGGGTCGCTCTGTTTATTATTGCCGCAGCCGCCAGAGATCAGTGCTGCAGATAAAATTGCCGCAGCGAACAAAATTGGCTCAAGGTTTTTATTCAAAGAATGGCAGAATATTTTCATAATAAAAAACCTCCGGCAATATTTGTTATTCCAAACTTTACGGGTACAAAATAACAAAATTTATATAAATTCGGAAAACCGGAAATTTATTTCATTTTGTTCCTCAAAAAGTCTGGTTTAAATATTGGTTAGATCAATTTTGAGTTTAAGACTTATATCCTGTTGCAAAAATGGTGCTTATGCCTGATGAGTCAGTTTAGTCTTCAAGTGGGGCCGGAAAGTAGTAAAATGCAAAAAGTTAAAAAGAGTATTAATCCGTCTTTGAGTTTAACCAGAGGGAAAGGGGATGTAATGCGCAACTATCCAAAATGCTGAGAACTCAGGCTGTTTTGATCATTTCCGATTAGCCTATATCCTATAAATGTCCTAATGTTATTACAACAAAAAGCCCTTAAAGCATTTGCATTTAAGGGCTTTTAATTAAATATCGCTTGATCTTATTTTAATAAGACAAACTTCCTTGAAGCATTGTATGCGCCTGATTCAAGCCTGTAAAGGTATACTCCGCTTGGAAGGCTACTTCCGTCAAAGCTAACGCTGTAGCTTCCCGCAGGTTTATATTCATCTACAATAACAGCAACCATTTCCCCTAGCGCATCAAATACCGAGAGCTTAACCTGACCAGCTTTCTTAATCGAATAGCCAACTGTTGTTGAAGGGTTGAATGGGTTCGGATAATTCTGGCACAGTAAAAACTCATTTGGAAAATTGTTGTTTTCCTCAATTCCTGTCGGTCCTGTAAAGTGACATATTTTTCTATTACTGGCAGTTAACCATCCATTATTGGCATCAATAAAATAAATGTTGAAAATTGCATTACCGCCTTGTGGATTTGTCAAAGGGGTAGTCTGTCTCGTCCAGCTTTTGCCGCCATCTGTTGTATGCTGGATAACCCCATATCTATTTTCGTCTTTGGTAGAAATCCAGCCATTGTTTGCATCCAGAAAGAAGACCGTTTTGCTTCGGTCATTCGGGTTTATTCCGCTGTTAGTAACATAATTCCAGTTTTTGCCGCCATCAGCAGTTTTTAGAACCTTGCCTTCATCACCAACAATCCATCCATTATTTGTGTCGGGAAAAAAGATCGCATTGTAATTACCGGCCGAGTTATCAGAAAATTGTTCTGCCCAATCGGTACCGCCATTTGTAGTATGTAATATTTTGAACGGGGGCTGGTCTCCATTCATACCGAATCCATAAAATGCCCAGCCATTATTCATATCCACAAAATGAAATATTCCGGCTCCGTTAAACGGGACCCAATTTTTCCCGCCGTCCGAAGTTTTCAAATATGTGTATGCCTGTGTCGAGAAATTAAAATACAGAAGCCATCCGTGATTTACATCAACAAATTGAATCTGGAAACCCATATCGCCTTTTGTTGTGGAAAGCACTTTCTTTTGCCACGATTTTCCACCATCTGCAGTTTGATAAATTACGACTCCGTAGGAAGTGCCAAAGCTGGAGCCAAAAGAATTAATTTTCCAACCGTGAGTCTGATCTGCCCATGACATGGATATTGCCGGATCAGAAGAACACCAGACAGTATCATCAGGAAAAGGTGTTACCATTATCCAATTTTCCCCTGCATCAGTTGTATGGAGCAGGCGGCCGCCAGTGCCGACTGAAATCCAGCCTTCGGTGGGGCTAACAAATTGAACTTTACCGATTTCCGTTGTATCCCCGGAAACTACGGGACTTGTCTGAAAAGACCAGGACTGAGCCATAAGAGTTGCATGGGAGGAGATAAAAGCAGCAACTATAATCGAATATGTGACAATTTTCCAGGACATATTATTGACCCCCTTTGTTGAACGTTAATTTATAAGTACGGAATTGTTCTTAATAATATGATCAGCAAATGAGCAAAAAATATATGTATTATTTGATAAGTTGGGATCCACGCAAGATGTCCGGTAATAATTCCTTCAAATCTAATATGTTTGAATTTGAAATACAATGGCCTGACTTTTTTTATTAAAATGAGACAGACTATCTATAAATCAGGCGGTTTTTACTGTATCGGGGTGCAAAGTAAAGCGGTTTGTCAATTGGGGAAAGGAATTTTTACTGTATATCCCCAAAATGAACTCAATTGGTAAAACAGGAGAGTTATGGCGTAGTAATGGGTGTTACTTTGAGAAAAAAGCTCAAAAACGTTTTTAATCCGTCTTTGAGTTTTTATATGCGGAAAGGGGGAGATTTTCCGCAGCCCCTTGAAATGTCTGGAATTCAGGCTGTTTTGGGCATTTCTGATTAGTCGATGTCCTAAAAATGTCCTAAATATTTTTCAACAAAAAAGCCCTCAAAGGAAGAATCTTCAAGGGCTTGAACTAAATATCACTTCAAGCTATTTCATCAAAATAAACTTCTCAATAAAAGCCAAGGGTGAAATGATTATTTTATTTTTGAATAACAATGGGAATCCTTTCTCCTTATAAAAGGAACCGTTTAACTGCCCGTAAAAATGTATAAGTAATTCCGCCTTTTGTATACGTCCAGCGAATCTTGAATTCTTATTTTAGTAGTGTAATGATAAACTCATTTACTATGATGAATCATTTATGGCTGGAATAAAAACCTCGAAATTTAAGGGAGTTATATTATGATTAAGGATAAAGTTGTGATTATTACAGGTGCATCATCAGGAATTGGTGAGGCAACTGCAAAACTGCTTGCAGCTAAGGGCGCTAAAGTTGTTTTAGGCGCACGTCGTGAGCAAAAATTAAAAACCTTGGTTGATGAAATTCAAAGAACCGGGGGACAGGCAATCTACCAAATTATGAATGTAGTTAAACCATCGGACAACACAAATATTGTTGAACTTGCCATGAAAAAATATGGAAAGATCGATTCCATTTTTTTGAATGCCGGACTTATGCCGAATTCTCCGCTTTCTGCATTGAAAACCAGTGAATGGAATCAAATGGTTGATGTCAATATCAAAGGTGTTCTAAATGGCGTTGCAGCTGTGTTGCCACAGTTTGTAAGCCAAAAGTCAGGACATGTTATTACAACCTCATCGGTTGCCGGATTAAAGAGTTACCCGGGCGGTGCGGTCTATGGCGGGACAAAATGGTTTGTACGTGATTTCATGGAAGTGCTGCGCATGGAGTCTGCGCAGGAAGGAACCAATATTCGTACGACGACAATTTATCCTGCCGCAATTAACACCGAATTATTGGATACGATTACTGATAAAAATATGGCCCAGGGAATGACCGCACTCTATGATCAGTATGGTATTCCGGCAGACCGTATAGCTGATGTTGTAGCGTATGCAATAGATCAGCCTGAAGACACAACAGTTAATGAAATAACCATCGGCCCATCCAGGCAGAGTTGGTGAAGCTAGTAGCGTGCAAAGAGCTCACAGTGGTTTTATATTCTCAAATATATATCATCTGTTTGCGGATAAAGCGCTCACGAAATGTCTTTAACTATGAAGATGATTATTCGTACACTGAAATAATATGATATTTTGCAGGTAATAACATTGAAGAAAGGATAATATAAATGGAAATTATAAAAAATGGCTCACAAGCATCAGTAAAAGGACCGGAAGATTGGTTCACAGGGTCTGTTAGAATAGATCCGCTTTTTCAGAAAAGGGAAGCAACCAATGCGGCTGGAGCGCTGGTTACATTTGAACCGGGAGCAAGAACTGCCTGGCATACCCATCCTGCCGGCCAGACACTTATTGTAATATCAGGGCTGGGCTGGGTGCAGCGTGAAGGCGGTCCCATTGAAGAAATCTATCCGGGCGATGTAGTCTGGTTTACACCCGGAGAAAAACACTGGCACGGAGCTTCCCCGGATAAAGCAATGAGCCATATTGCTATTCAGGAAGAGAAAAATGGTAAAGCTGTCGACTGGATGGAAAAGGTCAGTGATGAGCAATACCGAAGCCTGAGTAAAGAATAAAGATGACTTATAGGAAAGTGCCATTAAATATAATAGTGGCACTTTTAGTTCCGTAAAGAAAGGAGAACCCACAATGGCAGCATGGCCTAAAGAGGAATTAAATAAGATAGCAGAAACTGATGACCTGCACATTTCACCTTTTCGTGATGATGGAAAGACATATGGTACACCGACCTGGATCTGGTCAGTTGTAGTCGGAAATGATCTTTACGTGAGGGCATACAACGGACAGGACTCTAGTTGGTATAAATCTGCCATGAAGCAGAAGGCAGGCCGCATAACAGCTGCCGGTATGACGAAGGAAGTTACATTCGAGTCTATTACCGGACCTGTAAATGATCTGATAGATGACGCTTACCGTAAGAAATATAATGGAAATCCCTATCTAAGTCCGATGTTAAATTCACGTGCCCGTTCGGCTACAGTGAAGGTCAAACTGTCGTGAGTATATTAATTGGATAAAATCGATCAAACGATCTGAAACTGCCGCTTGAAAAAGTCGCAGGAGGATATAAAGCAATGGATGAGAGGAGGGCAATCAAAACCCTTCTGATGCCTTGAGTGTTGCCTTTACATTAGGCCGCATCTTCCTGACAGAATTGGAGGCGCAAAGGTTGCACTCATCTCAGTGCTGATTGAGCCAATAGGATAGTCGTGAGGTGTTCAGTTGCTGTAGCATTAAGTTTAATCTACCAGCATGTTCCCGGAAAATGCAGGACACTCATTGGTCGGGCTTCATAAACTAATATAGTATATGATTGGTTGTATGAGGCAAATATGTAATTTAGCACATAGAATGACTGGTGAAGTCCATAAAAATACCCGGCCGTAAAATGTATAAGTAATTCCGCCTTTTGTATAAGTCCATTAGCTAATGCGTTTCTTATTTTAGTACTGTGAGTTTTAACCTGATAATTTAATCAGTAATTGGAGTTCATAAAATGAGTACAGCAAACAATATCTCGAGAAGAAAATTTATGCAGCAATCTGCACTGCTGGGAGCAGGAATATTGCTGGCTGGAACTACAAATTTTAACGCAAGAGAAAATGAAGGAGAAAAAATGTCACAAAATATTAAATCCAGAGGATACGCAGCAAAAGATACATCCGGGAAATTAAGCCCCTGGGAGTTTGAACGCAGGCCCGTTGGCGATAACGATATTTTAATTGAAATTAAATATGCAAGCATCTGCCATTCCGATATTCATCAGATGAGAGGGGACTGGGGAGCTCAGCAGTATCCTCAGGTTCCGGGTCACGAGATTGTGGGTGTTGTTTCGGCAATTGGTAAAAACGTAACTAAATTTAAGGTGGGCGACAGGGCAGGCGTAGGCTGTATGGTGGACAGCTGTATGGAATGTGAAAGCTGTAAACACGGGGAAGAGCAGTTCTGTGATAATGGTAAGACACTCTTTACATATGGTTATCCTGATAAAACATCTCCTTCCGGCATTAGCCAGGGTGGATATTCAAGTAACATTGTTGTAAGGGATCATTTTGCTGTTCATATTCCGGAAAATATCAGCTTCCAGGAAGCGGCACCACTGCTTTGTGCAGGAATTACCACCTATTCACCTCTTATGAAAGCAAAATTCAAGAAAGGAGATAAAGTAGGTGTTGCCGGCATCGGAGGGTTAGGGCATATGGCCATTAAACTGGCAGTATCCATGGGTGCCGAGGTATACGCTTTTACAACATCTCCGGATAAAGTAAAGGATATTCTTAAATTTGGAGCAAAAGAAGCCATTGTTGTGGACAGTCCGGAAAAGTTTAAGCCGTATAAAGGGAAACTGGACTATATGATTTCTACCATCCCTGTACAATTTGATATAGCTTCCTATGCGTCAGTTGTAAAGCCTAACGGCTTTTTTACACAGGTGGGCATGCCCGTTGGTTTTGAAGAAAAATTAAGCAATATTGGACTTGCCGCTTCGCGTGTTAACTATAATGCCTCCTTAATTGGCGGTATACCGGAAACTCAGGAAGTTGTTCAGTATTGTGCAGATAATAAAATTCATCCGCAGATACAGATTATTAAAGCTGAAGAGATCAATGATGCCTGGGCAAAGGTAATGAATAAAGAAGCCCGCTACAGATTTGTAATTGATGCTGCAACATTTTAATAAAGGTAATTTATTTAAGATAGGGTAAACAGGGTAAGTATGGACAAAAATAAGGATGACATCTTTGATAGAATGAGGTCTGGAGAGGCCATTCCATTTGATGATCCTCAATATTCCAGGATCTTTGAGGTAGTTTCCAGGACAATGCCTTTATCTGCAAAGCTTAATGCGGCGACAAATGTTGATCAGATACGAAATATTGTGAGTGAAATAATTGGTAGTACTCTGGATAAGAGCACTAAAATTTACATCCCATTTTACACCAATTTTGGAAAATTCATAAAGATAGGACGAAATGTATTTATCAATCATGCCTGTAGTTTTTTGGATTTGGGAGGAATAACGATTGAAGATGATGTTCTTTTAGGTCCTAAAGTCAATCTTATTACTGAAAGTCACCCTGTGAATCCTGCTGAGAGAAAGGCTCTTATCGTAAAGCCGATAGTTATTAAAAGGAACGCATGGATTGGAGCTGGTGTTACCATATTGCCAGGTGTAACTGTAGGGGAGAATTCCGTCGTGGCCGCCGGTGCTTTAGTTTCTAAAGATGTCCCGGCCAATATGGTCGTTGGTGGAATCCCTGCTAAGATCATTAAAACAGTTGATTAGTAAAATTTAATTATTGATTTCATACCAATTACTACACTTATGCTCGAAGGCAGGGGCATCTGGAGCATGATGTTTTATAGTTAAAGTATAAAGTAAAAGGAGAAGCTGATGCATTTTAAGAAAATAAGCGATCTGTTTGAATATCAGGGGGTTCCGGCACCGGAGAATCCCCTGTTGGGGTTGGTCCAATTTAATGAAGCCAGTGAAGCTATGAAAAATAAGGAAGTTTCATACGACTTTTATACAATCTGTTTTAAGAAGATAGAAAGTGGAGAGTTTTGGTATGGGAAGACAAAGTATGACAGTGATAAAGGGCTGATGTATTTTTTGAAACCAGGACAAGTCCTTAATATATACGATGTAGAAATTAAAGAGAAGGGATTTTCAATTTACTTCCATGAGGATTACTTAATGGGGCATTCTTTATTCAAGGAGATCAGGAAATATAATTTCTTTGATTATGAAATCAATGAAGCCCTTCATCTTTCTCCAAGAGAAAAAGAAGTTATGTGGTCTTTATACCATAAAATTGAAGCCGAGTATCACAACAATCCCGATGAGTTCAGTAAACCCATTATTCTCTCCCATCTTGATTCGATGCTGAAGTATGCTCAGCGCTTTTATAAGCGGCAATTCATAGACAGGAAACCCTTATCAGGTTCAACAATTACAAAATTCAACGAGTATCTTGTCGGTTATTTTGAGACCAGAGAAGCAGCTGAGAAGGGTTTGCCTACGGTTAACCAGATGGCGCTCCAGCTCAATCTTTCTCCAAAATACTTAAGCGACCTCCTAAAGCAGGAAACGGGGAAAACCGCAATGGAGCTTATACATCTTTTTGTGATCTCCGAGGCTAAGAATATGATTGTTTCCGGAGAGAAGAGTATTTCTGAAATTGCATATCAGCTTGGCTTTGATAATCCGCCTTACTTCTCCAGACTGTTTAAGAAAGAGGTAGGCTTAAGTCCAAAAGAATATAAAAACCAGATCATGAATTAATATAATTCTTAGGATCTATAATCTGAAACATTAAAAAAAAGGGAAATTATGTGAAGGAAATAGAACTAAATAATGGTGTAAAGATATAGTTCCCCCCAAAAACTGGACAAAAATATGGAATAATTTAAGGTGAAAAAAACATTAAATTATTGTTGTCCGGTAAAAGGATGACAAGGAAATCCAGGGGGAGGTATTTTATGGTTAA
>JBLMZM010000179.1:0-3088 GCA_050258815.1 Ignavibacteriales bacterium | reverse complement strand
CGTCCCAGTGAGGTCTCATCGCACAGGCGCATCCGGGGGAGCCACTCTTGCCCGCGAGTTCCATCCTCCTCGTCGGAGCCGACGCGGTCGGCGCCGAGGCCATCCATCGCGTCCTCTCCGGTGCCGGCTACTCGCTCGACTCCGTCGGCGCGGCGGATGAGGCGCTGCGGACGGCGCACGACCACCACCTCGTGGTCATCGACGTCCTTCCCGAAGATTCCGGGGCGGTGGATCTGTGCCGCGAGATCCGATCGACGCCGACGCTCGCGTCGATCCCCGTCCTGTGCGTCAGCGGGACCGACGACGTCGAGGAACAATGAGAAGACAGAAAGCACCGATGACAAACTTGGACCCGTTTTTGGAATTAATAACTTCGGACGGATCTATAATCGGCGAGAATGAAAGCAGCTTTGGCGACAAAACAAATGCTGATTTAAGTGACGCGGCATTAATTAATGTTAGCTTAACTCAGGAAAGATTTCACAGGTATTTATGCAGAGGCTTTGACTGGCAGCCGGATGAACAGTCTTTCGGAAACTTCTTTACAAGGCTTGAGACTGCCGGCAACTTTGACCACTCAGAAATTCAAATTAGTTCTAAAAGCGAGGAGGAAACACCAGCCCAGAAAAAAGGAGTTATAAGTCAGCTTAGACAAAGAGACTCATATTTAATTCAGACAGCTCCCGGAACAACCATTAATATTGTTGTAAATGGAACAGGTTCAAGCGGATTGCCGGATCCTTTAATAGAAGTATATGATCCCGAAGATTTCCTTATTGCCGCAAATGACGATTATCCGGGTAGAGGCAAAAATGCTGCTTTAACAGTAACGCTCCCGGCAACAGCAGTTGCCTTGAGGGCGCCAATAAACCGTGGAGCCACGGAGGCTTTCCCAAATCCAAGCACATACCGGATTGTGGTTATGGGTGTCGACGGCAAAACAGAGCCTCCAACTTCTGTTGAAGGTGGAAATGCATATTTCCGCAAAGTTAAAGGCGGGAATTATGAATTAAAGGTATTTACCGGCAGCATGACTGAACAGCTGAGCTTAAATAGTATATCTCCCCAAAAGGCTATTCAGGGTTTAACAGGTTTAGAGATAACAATTAACGGTAATAAATTTTCTAAAGGAGCAGCAGTAAATATCAGCGGAACCGGCATAACAACTAAAGCCGTCAATTTTATCAGTCCGAATCAGTTAAAAGCTACCCTGGAAATTGCATCCAGGGCGACAACCGGATTTTATGATATTACAATTACAAATCCCGATGGACAAAGTGTGAAACTTACTAATGCATTTGAACTAAATAATTCTTCAGCCAAATTACCTGATAAATATGAGTTAAACCAAAATTATCCGAATCCATTTAATCCGGCAACCAACATACAGTATTCAATCCCAAAGCAGTCTTTTGTAAGCTTAAAAGTATATGATATTCTAGGAAGAGAAGTTGCCACATTGGTTAATGAGAACAAGCAGGCTGGCAATTATGAAATAATATTTAATGCTGAAGAATTACCAAGCGGCGTATATTTTTACAGGCTGGATGCGGTGCCTGAAGATAAAAATGAAACTGGTTTTAAATCTACTAAGAAGCTTGTATTATTTAGATAACCTGAAATAGACAAGCTGGAAATATATTATTTTCAATAACCGGAGATAATTTATGAAGTAGTAAATTTTTTTTTGTTGTAACCGTTGGGGAGTATTTTAACACAATGCTGTCCATGCAGAAAGGATATTTTTAAACACTTCAGTTTCTTTTACTTGCATGCTATATAATCCAGTGTGTCAAGCCTCTCCAATCCAAACACAAAACACTTAAAATGACCCAAACTTGGATTACCCAGACCATAGGTTATCTGGAAAATCCAGGCATCCTGCCCTTTATACTTTGCTTTCTCAGCATAGGTTGGCAGTACATACTCTCCCGTAATGCTGCATCCGCTAAGGGATATTATCCTGTCAAACTTTTCTGTATCTTCACCCAATATTCTTACCTGCCGCCTCATATAGTCATTCAAAGCTTTTTTTACTTCCTCCGAATAATTATTGCCTGAATAAGCAGTGGCAATATTATTCAAAGAAACGGTATCGGGGAATGAGTCATTGAAACTATCCTGACTATAGTTCATATTGGAAACTTTAACAACCGGCTTGACTGGAATAAAGTCATTCGCTTCGGTTGACTTGTCACTGCAGCCTGCAGAAGATAAAATGGAAAATGAAACCAGAAAAATACTTAAACAATAAAAACAGGTTTTCATCGTGAATGCTTTCATCTTAATGTTTCTTAAATTCATATTAATTTTGTGATTTGGGATTAATCAGCCTGATAATTTTAGGCGAACCTATTGCTCCATATACTATTAATTTAGTACTCGTTTTTAATATAATCCCTTCCACGTGGCTAAAAGCAACCGGTATTTCAATATCAAAATTATTGTTTGTTATTGGAATTTCCATGGCCCCTATTATACCATCTCCATATGTCAGCCCTCTTAGCCTATAGGCATTTGTAGTCCCTTTGATTTTTAAGCGTACTGTACTGAAGGAACCCCCTTCAGTATTGTATTCCCATATACAGCTAAAGATTTGTGTGGAAACTTTATCTAATGGGTTTACGTCATAGCCAATTACCAATCCATGAGAGTCATTCGAGGAGGCTGAACCCGACCGGTCCGTTTCGATAAAGCATACATAACCTTTGCTGCTTTTTAATGCCTTAAATGTAAAACGGTTATTTGCGGTGCTGTCGGGATTGAAAGATTTTTCATTACGGATAAGCTGAACTTCAGAGTTGATCCAGGAGTCATTATTACTCAACTTGATATCACCCAAATCCACCAGCCAGGTTCTATCTTTTTTGCAGCCTTTTATCTCTACAGTAAACGAATCGCCTTGTGATACAACAAATTCACAATTGGCCTTTTCAGGATAAACATATTTAATATAGAATAAATCAACTCCATTTAACTCAAGTGAGGAGTATAAAACAGAATAAAATGGCGAATGCTGTATTATTGTTGTATCTGCTAGTCTTACGGCATCCTCCTCCACTGGCCTTATTTGACTGACGATGCTGAA
>JBLMZM010000178.1:0-4359 GCA_050258815.1 Ignavibacteriales bacterium | reverse complement strand
GGCTGTCCAGAATTACAGCTTCCCAGCTATTGCCCCTGTCAGTGGAACGAAATAGGCCAAAGAGCGTGCCGGCAATAATGCTGCTGTCAGTTGCAGTTAAGCCTGTGATGTATTCACCGGGAGCCATTCCGCCTGAAGGCGCATTCCACTGCTCGCCATTATTGCTTGAGATAAATATTCCCCGGTCAGTTCCCGCAAAGAGGGTATCTCCCACGGCAATCATAGAAAATACCTGAATGGAATCGCTTAATCCTGAAGATACTTTTGTCCAGCTGGTATCCTTAAAGCGGTAAATTCCTTTCCCAAAATAATTGCCGCTTATTGCAAAGATATAGTTATTTTTAATGAGAAAGTCGGAAATGACAAAGCCTGATACAAATATATCTTTTGGCAGCCCGCTGCTTATATCTTTCCATGTTGCGCCTTTGTCAGTGGAAAGATAGGCTTTATTAACTGATCCGGCAACAATGATGCTGTCTGTAGCCTTAATTGCGGTAATGTCATAGGATCCGGTTTCATTTGAATTAATTCCTTTAGTAATATTCATCCAGCTTTGTCCCTTATCAGAAGAACGGAATATCCCTTTGCCGCCTCCGACAAAGATATCGTTACTGTTTGAAGCAACAGAGAAAACACTTGAGTCCGGTTGCATTGGGCTTATGTCCTTCCATGTCAGGCCCTGATCGGTTGAAATGTATAAGACCGGGCCTGAATTTGAATATATGTCGGGGTAAGTTACAATTACGGCATTATTTCCTGAAGAACTCATAAGTCCTATTATCCCTCCTGTAGGTCCACTTGTCTGAACCCACTGTGGGAAGATTTGCCAGGATAGTGCAAGAATAAAAGCCAAAAGAAATACTTTCTTCATTTTACGTTCCTCCTTTCTAATGAAGTAATACCATTTTTTTAGCCTGAACAAAACTGCCCGCCTTTATGCGGTAGAAGTACACGCCTGAGGAAAGGCCATCGGTGTTAAAAGTAACATTATAGATTCCTGCATTGAGTGTTTCATCAACAAGCACACTGATTATTTCACCAAGCGTGTTATAGACAGTTAACGTAACCTTACATTCCTTTTGAATAGAATATTTAATTGTAGTAGATGGATTGAAAGGGTTGGGGAAGTTCTGTTCAAGACTGAATCCGGCAGGGGAGAAAGGTTGCCGCGGAGCATTAACCTCCGCCAGTTCTCCAATCGTGTGCCTCCAGGCACCCCGCCCCTGAGTGCCAGTAAAAACATATTTCCCGTCAGGACTGATTGAAAATAAATTTATCCATGTATCAGTTAGATTTGAAGTTATAGTGCTCCAGTTTTTACCGTAATCTGTTGAAACAAGTATGCCCGAATGACCCCAGATATCATAGCCTCCCATGTAAAGATTATTGCCAACAGCGTAAACTCCACTTTGAGGTAAACTGGTGTCGCCTGAAATTGCATACCGGATTTTATTCCAGTCCATGCCGTTATTTGTGGAAATGAAAAGCCCGATTGCCATATCAGTAAAAGATGTTGCAATGATATTTTGGCCAACGGCAGCCAGAGAAGTGACAAAATAATTGAAATTGCCCTGAGACCAGCTTACTCCGTCATTGCTTGAAACGAATACTCCGTCAGATGTACCGGAAATAATCACACTGTCTCTGATGATGATGGGATTTACTCCGAAAGACCAGCCCGAAAGGCCCGAATCTCTTCTAATCCAGTTTTCACCTTTATCTGTGGACAAATATATATGAGCCCGGGCAGAATTTTGGTCTCCGGGAAAATAAGCAACGGTTCCAGCAAAGAGCTTTTTCCCGTCATTACTAAGTGCCACATAAAACTCAGATGCATTTGAAGGCAATCCTGAGTTTATGGAATCCCAGCTGACGCCATTGTTGGTTGAACGGTAAATGCCATGCGCTGTACCGGCAAAAATATTTGTACCTCCCGACTGATCAGTGCCTGAGGCAAGGGAGATTATCTCTTCCCTCGGATATATTCCTGAATCGGCTTTTGTCCAGCTTTCACCGTTGTCAGTTGAATAAAAGATGCCGGAGCAGTCGGTGCCTGCAAATATTCTCGCCCCCATAAGGCAGAAGGTTCTGACTGTAGTGCCGGAAATCCCTGAATTAATAGTTTTCCATCTGTTGCCGTTATCCGTCGAAAGAAAAACTCCGCCTTTATAGGTGCCTGCCAAAAGATCTGTTCCCCCGTTTGTTTTTTGCCTGACTGCAAGGCAGTTGACAATTTCATCCTTCAATCCGGAGTTAACATTAGTCCAAATATCCCCGTAATTTGCTGAGCGGAAGACACCTCCATCCCCTGTACAGGTATAGATGATTTTATTTGCTGTATCGGCAGCAAAAGCAGTGACGCGCATGTGGGTAAGCCCGGTAATAATGTGGACCCAGCTCTTTCCATTATCATTGGATCGGTAGATTCCATCGTGTTCTGTCCCGGCAATAAGATAGGTTACGCCTGACGGGCCAGGAACAGCAAATAAGGTGGAAATTATACTTGTAGAGGGAAAGTCTATTTCTAACCAGTTTACCCCAAAGTTTGTCGACCGATAAAGCTTTGATCCTATCCTATGTGCCATGCATGAAGTAAATATATAGCTTCCGCCTGAATCACCCGGAGTAACTGCAAATGAACGATACTCATTCTCCTTAGACAAACCGGAATCAGAGGCACTCCAGCTCTTCCCGCTGTCTGCGGAACGGTAAATACCGACCTCATTATATTGATCGAAAGTCACTGTACTGGCAAAGATATATTTCTGAGCTGAATTGTTGCCTGCTACAGCCAAATCAAACGCCGCTGTATTTTCAGGCATTCCTGAATCAGCTTTGCTCCAGCTTTTGCCATTATCTGTTGACATAAAAATTCCTTTCCACGAAGCAATGAAAGTATTAACTCCTCCTTTGCCATTCGGGAAGAACTCAACTTTATAAATATTGTTGGCTGGAGGAATGCCTGCAGAGATATTATTCCAGCTTGAACCATTATTTGTAGACAGGTAGAAATCCCCGGAAGTGGCGGCATAGAGGGAATTCCCGTATGCTGCTATAACATTAATGTTGCCTCCATAAGGCCCATCAGTCTGTACCCATTGAGCTAAAAGGCTCCTGGTCAATAACAGAATGGAGAAAAATATTTTGAGCCCGTAGATTTTTTTCATGCTTCCTCCTCCTTTATTCTACTTAAATGCATTTTTTACATGGAAGAAATTCCACCTCGAAGAGAATACGTGAAAATTGTGTCACTTTTTTGTAATTGTAAAAGGGTAAGTCTGCTAGGGGATATCTGAAGGTAATTGCGACCATAGACTTGTAGCGGGATCAACCGGACGGGATCATTAATCATAACCGGGACCGGTGAATTCGGCAAGGCTTCAATGTACAGATCGTAAAAGCACAGATTCCTCATACCGAAGCTCCACTGTTAAAGGCTAAGCCGGAAATCCAGAAAAACGCATGCTTCTTTATTCTTTATGAAAAATTATATAATTTTTAGCCTGAAATCTAAAGGGTATAATTCCGCTCCATGAAGCTTTTGTAACAAAATTAAATTGTGAAGGAAATTTTATCTCCCACATTTGAATTTTGGGAAAATAGCCGCTAAATTATCATATGATTTTATAAAAGTTTGTCATTAATTTTTAGGTAGTAGTATGAAAATCTACTTTTTATTCAAATACATAGACGAAGAGTATATCTGCAATAATATATATGCTGAAGAGGAAGGGAAAGTTATTAACTATTCAGTTGAAGAGGACTATATAGTAAAAACCGAAGACCCTGCGGTCAAAAGCCTTTCACAACTGGAAGAAATGTTCCAGACTAAAGCAAAAGGGAAGAAGGGCACTAAAACACCTTCAAAACAGGAAAACCCTCCAAAACTGATAGTTAAAGAGTTTGACGAAGTCAGAGAGGCCCTCTATTTCCTTGAAGATACACTTGAGGATTTTAATGAGGATATACCTGCAAGAAGAAAACTTCTTCCTATTGTAAATCCATATGACCTCGATTTCGAGGACGATAATAACGACTACTCCGTCTATGGCGAATCCGACACGGACCTCGAAAAAGAAGGCTTTTTTGAGGATGACGACGAGGATGGCTTCGGCCCGGATTACGACGACGACGACGAGGACGACAGATACGATAAATACTGAGATTACTCATATACTGTAATTAATTGCGCTGAAATCCTGCCCCTGGTGTCCTCAGTCGAGGCAGGATTACAGTTTTCTTGAACCTTTATGAGCGGAATTCCGCTCCTAAAACAATATCCAAAACCCGGTCTTAAATGAAATCCAAATTCCTGAAAAAATATCCTGTTATCGATTATTTCTTTATTTTAATTGGAGC
>JBLMZM010000177.1:0-63990 GCA_050258815.1 Ignavibacteriales bacterium | reverse complement strand
ATCTGTTTCTCAGGGCAGGGTAGTGTTTCTGAATATTGCAATGAAATCTATTACTATTTCTACGGGGGAAGTGGAGGTGATAGGTGACAAAAGGCAAAATCAGGAAGACACACGTGTCAGTGTTATCGACCTGAAGCCCGACAATGCCAGGATTCTTCCCGGCGCGGTTCAGGATGTTTTAAGAACCTTACAGTCTCTTCCGGGAGTATTAGCTCCTAACGACTTTACCTCTCAACTTGTTATAAGAGGCAGCGGACCAGATCAGAACCTGATTCTGATGGATGATGTTGAAATATTTAATCCTTACAGACTATATGGTGTTATTAGCATGTTTAATCCGGAAGCTGTATCAGATATTAGTCTGATAACAGGCGGATTTCCTGCTAAATATGGAGACAGGCTATCTGCTGTTCTTGACGTGACAAACCGTGAGGGGTCAAAGAGCAAATATCTAAAGGGTAATATCAACGCCAGTATTGTTGATGCAAATCTGGTGCTTGAAGGACGAAATCCATTTAATATCCCTGGAAGCTGGATATTGAATTCCAGAAGGACCTATTATGACCTGATAATGGAGCCATTTGTAAAAAAAGCCGGCCTTGTTGACGAGAACACCACATTCCCTAATTTCTATGACTTTCAGGCAAAAATAGCAGTAGGACCATTTAACGGCCACCGTTTCCTGCTGAATGGTATTTATTCCCGTGACGGTGTAAACATCGTTAGCGGAGAGAAAAGAAAAACTCCGGATAGCGTGAGCGTGCAGGATGTCAGTAAAAATGATCTGGCTGGTTTTGCCTGGCATTATTCGCCTTCAAGGAAGGTCCTTAATAAACTGGTTGCCTCATGGTATCGTAACAGCGGTGATTCAAATTTCGAAGCAGAATTCCTGGACCCTTCAGTTAATCGGGATAAATTCAAAGATGCACTTCCAGATACACTTTCCGCTTACCTGCTGGGTTTAGGGCTGAGCTCCACATTTTCATTCAGGAAATATTCGCTGGACGATAAGTTTACCTACTTCTGGGGTGGAAATCAGCTCGAAGCCGGTATCGGCTGGGATAAAATGAGGACCACGATTGATTTTATTTTTAACATTTCACCTGAACTTAAGGCTTTTATGGCCTCTAATCCAAACTTTCGCGCCATCCCTGCTGATCTAACTGATATCAAGGATTATTCCAGATACAGAGCCTACATTCAAAATAACTTCAAAGTCACAGACCGGCTTTTTATTGAGCCGGGATTAAGGCTGGACTATTATCAGATTCTTGAAAAACCATATCTCTCACCCCGGTTATCACTGTCGTATGCTCTGGACGGCATTACCACTCTGCGTGCTGTCTGGGGCATGTTCTATCAATCCCCCGGATATGAGAAACTCAGAGATGCAAATGTTCTGTTTGATTTTAGTCCTAAGTACACTAACAGTCTGAGAGCAGAGGCTGCAACCCATTATGTGCTGAGCCTTGAGAGGTGGCTGAATGAGGAATGGAGGGCAAAGGTGGAGGGCTATTATAAAAATTTCAAGGACCTTATAGTTCCGGAGAAAGTACAGGGAAGAAAGTTCTTTACCGAACCGGTTCCCGGGGTGGATCCCCATTATGCAGATGCCTGGACCAGACCAATTAGCATAAGGGGAGATTCGGTAACCCAGATTCCCGTTAACAATTCAGACGGGGAGGCCTATGGTTTTGAATTTTTGCTTGAGAAGAGAAACATTGCAGGTTCGAATGTACTTTCGGGCTGGGTTTCATATGCTTTGGCTTTTGCAAACAGATATGAAGACGGTAATACGATTCCCTTCAGGTTCGATCAGAGGCATACAGTAAATGTTGTATTGAATTATCAGGTTAATGACTGGTTTCAGGTTGGTCTCAGGTGGCAGTTCGGCTCCGGATTTCCCTATACACAACCTGTTGGAATTAAACCGAGAATTATATTGAAGGACAATAATCTGGATGGAATTCCGGAAACACCGGAAGTTGCTACCCGGAATAGTAATACAGGAAACAGCAGGGCGCAGGTTATTTATGATGTTAATTACGGAGATGATATAAACCTCTTTAATGCCAGGCGTCCTGATTACCACAGGCTGGATATCCGGCTGACAGCACTGACGGAAATATGGAGCCTTCCGTGGTCCTTCTATCTGGATATAATAAACGTCTATAACAGAGCCAACGTTATTAATTACAGTTATTTTGTAAATGAGGATCTGACACTGGGCAGAAGGGCTACGACCATGTTCCCAATTGTTCCGACACTTGGTTTCAGTGTTAAGTTCTGACAAACATACTCTCTCATTCTGATGGCTTTCCTCATATATGCCCTCAGGGTCAAAAATTTACTAAGATTACAGCGATTAATTAGTAAATAATCTAATATATTTGTAATAATGTTATAAAAAATTCCGTATATATTAAAATTCTAAACGGCTTAATTATGATTCTGTCTGTTGGTGAGATTACAAGGTTAATAAAAGAAGAACTGGAAGATAATTTTTCAGATATCAGTATTGAAGGGGAAATTTCGAATCTTAAAAAACACGTATCGGGTCATTGGTATTTTAATCTCAAGGATTCAAATGCGGTACTAAGTTGCACCATGTGGAAAGGATTCAATAATTACGTCTTTTTTACTCCCGAAGACGGCATGAAGATAGTTGCAAGCGGCAGAATTACTGTATATCCACCGCGCGGGAGCTATCAGCTGGAAGTCAGGCATATGAAGCCGGCCGGTACCGGAGAGCTGCAGGCCGCTTTCGAAAGGTTAAAGCGTAAATTAGACGAAGAAGGATTGTTCGATGATCAGTATAAAAAACCGATACCTGTCTACCCGAAAAAAATAGGAATTGTAACTGCAATAGATGGCGCTGCTTTCAGGGATATGATAAGCATCGCCCGCAGACGGTATCCGCTCGTTGAACTGGTCATTTTTCCAAGCAGGGTGCAGGGAGAAGGAGCGGCCCAATCAATTGCCGAAGGAATAAATGTGCTGAACTGCCGGGATGACATTGATGTTATTATTATTGGAAGGGGAGGTGGTTCACTGGAGGACCTCTGGGCTTTTAATGAAGAAGTTGTAGCCCGCTCAGTATTTAATTCCAGAATTCCTGTTATCAGCGCAGTCGGCCATGAAATAGATTTTACAATTTCCGATTTTGTCGCCGACCTTAGAGCAGCCACACCTTCGGCTGCAATGGAGATCGCTACACCTGATAAAGCCGATTTTTTTGCGTTTTTGGAAGAATTTTCTCTTAAATCAACCGAGAATATTTTATATATTATAGACCGGAAAAAACAGAAGGTAAGTACCATCCTGAATTCTTACGGGTTCAGGGTTCCTCAGGACCTGGTCCGTATTCGATCACAGCAGCTGGACAATCAGCTGTACAGGATTCAGCAGAAGATAGATAAAAGAATCACTGCAGCCTCGAACAGACTTTCTTATTTAACCAAAAGCCTGGATTCGAACGACGTGCAGAAGATATTAAAAAAGGGCTTTGTCTTGGTAAGGCAAGACTCTAAATTTATAAAGCGTGCAGAGGATTTCAAACCGGATGCGCAGGCTACACTGAAATTTTATGACAATGAAATCATGGTAAATAAACAAAATGGCTAAGAAAAAGAACGAAGATTCATTTGAAGAATCCCTTCGCAGGTTAGAGGAAATATCCGGATTACTTGATAAAGATGAAATAGGTCTGGATGAGGCTATCTGCCTTTATGAAGAGGGAATTGAACTTTCAAAACTATGTTTTGTTAAACTTAAAGAGGCAGAATTAAAAATAACTACTCTTCGCAAGAATTTAGAAGATCAGGTCGAAGAGGAAGGCGATTTTCAAGAATAATAGTCAGGTAACTCAAAAATGAATGAAGAGAATAAGTATAAACTGTTATTTAATATAAATTCACCAGCGGATATCCGTAACTTTCAGACGCACGAACTAAAAGTATTGTGCCAGGAACTTAGAGATTATCTGATTGATGTAGTATCGCAAACCGGAGGTCATTTCGGAGGCGGCTTGGGTGCTGTGGAGCTGACGGTTGCACTGCATAAGGTTTTTAATACACCGGACGATCTTTTAGTTTGGGATACAGGACACCAGGCTTACCCGCATAAGGTACTAACATGCAGAAGAGATGCTCTTAATACGATAAGACAGCTCAATGGCATTAGCGGATTTCTGAAGCGTACCGAAAGTGAATATGATTCTTTTGGTGCGGGCCATGCCTCCACCTCTATCTCAGCCGCGCTCGGTATGGCTGTAGCCCGGGATCTGAATAATTCAGATAAAAAAGTTGTTGCCATTATTGGCGATGGTGCCATGACTGGCGGTATGGCTTACGAAGCTATGAATAATGCCGGTGTACGCAAATCGGACCTGATCGTTGTGCTCAATGATAACAATATGTCAATCACTTCAAACGTATGGCAGTTTTCTAATTATTTTACCGAGATGATAGCTCACCCGGATTATAATAAACTAAAAGCTCAGGTGTGGGATCTGACCGGCAGGCTGGATCAGTTCGGTGACAGGTTGAGAAAAATTGCAGTTCGCCTTGAAAACGGATTAAAAGCTGTCCTTACTCCAGGTATGCTGTTTGAAGCACTGGGATTCAGATATTTTGGACCAGTAAACGGACATAATATTGTTCAGCTTGTAAAATTGTTTGAACAGGTAAAATATTTAAAAGGTCCTATCCTTGTACATGCACTTACACAGAAGGGTAAGGGTTACAAACCTGCCGAAGAGGATATCCAAAGGCTGCACGCATCGACCCCCTTTGACAAGGTTACAGGCCAGGCTTTCAAAAAGTCAGGCGGAACAACATCATATACAAAGATCTTTGGTGAAGCGCTTGTTGAAATTGTGAAAGAGAATTCAGAGGTAATTGGAATAACTGCCGCCATGC
Source organism: Ignavibacteriales bacterium (assembly GCA_050258815.1). Lineage (GTDB taxonomy): Bacteria > Bacteroidota > Ignavibacteria > Ignavibacteriales > SURF-24 > JAAXKN01. Next base: position 59,071 of record JBLMZM010000177.1, on the reverse strand, counting down.
CGGATGGCACCGGGCTGGATCTCCTGCAGAAGGCTGCGCCTCATAAATATTTTGACGTCGGAATTGCAGAGGAGCATGCCGTTACATTTGCCGCAGGAATGGCTACACAGGGTATAATTCCTGTAGTTGCAATTTATTCTACATTCCTTCAAAGAGCATTTGATCAGATTATTCATGACGTCAGTCTGCAGCACCTGCACGTTGTATTTGTGCTCGACAGAGCCGGTTTAGTTGGTGCAGATGGTCCTACCCACCATGGATCTTTCGATCTGTCATATCTGAGATTGATTCCGAATATGGTAATAATGGCTCCGAAGGATGAGGCAGAATTAAGGGATATGCTGTTTACTGCAATAAAATACCAGGGCGGACCGGTTGCACTAAGGTATCCCAGAGGCAATGCCTTAGGTGTTCCTTTGCGAAAGGGTTTTGAGGCAATTCCGATCGGCCAGGGTGAAGTGCTGAGGGATGGCGGTGATTGTGTATTGCTGGCGGTTGGTTCCATGGTAAATAATTCAATTAAAGCCGCCGATAAGCTGAGCCAGGAAGGCATTCAATGCGGAATTGTTAACATGAGGTTTGTAAAACCTCTGGATACAAAGATCCTTGATGATGTTGCATCAAAGCATAAGAAAATTATTACACTGGAAGAAAATTCTGTTGCAGGCGGCTTCGGAAGTGCTGTTGCCGAATATTTTATTGATAAAAATTATAAGAATGATATTCTTAGAATTGCCCTGCCTGATAAATTCATTGAACACGGTACCCAGGACGAATTGCATCATTTGATTGAGATGGATTCCGAAGGTATTGCTTCGCAGGTGAAATTGTTTTTGAAGGGACAGGAAAACCAAAAGGAAATACTGGTCTGACTTTAATATTTTGAATCTGATCAAAAGGTATGGATGATGGCTAAAATTCTACTGGCAGATGACGAAATTGACATTTTGGAATTCCTGCAGTATAATCTGGAAGCAGAGGGTTTTGAGGTTATAACCGCCAGCAATGGTGAAGAGGCCGTAAGGAAACTTGACCTCAAACCTGATCTGATCCTTCTTGATATTATGATGCCCGGTCTGAACGGGTATGAGGTATGCAGGATAATCCGCCAGGATAAGGCCTGTTCAGACATCCCGGTTATATTCCTTACAGCAAAATCTTCTGAAATAGATGAGATTAAGGGACTTGAGCTTGGAGCTGATGATTTTATCGGCAAACCCATTTCACCCAAAAAATTAATAGCCAGAGTAAAATCAAATCTCCGGAGGCTGGAAAACAGACCCGGAGAAAACAAGCAAATACCGGATCAGATAAAAATCGGACCCCTGGAAATAAACCGTGAGAGATTTGAGGTCCTGGTAAACGGAAGCAGCATTTCTTTCCCGCGTAAAGAGTTCGAAATACTAAGTTATCTGGCAGCTCAGCCCGGGAAAGTACTGAGCAGAGAGGCAATACTGCGAGATATCTGGGGAACGGATGTTTTTGTCGTCGATAGAACCGTGGACGTACACGTCAGAAAAATCAGGGAGAAACTAACTGACTTCGCTGATATGATAGAGACAATTAAGGGGGTAGGCTATCGTTTCAAAGAATCTGACGAGTATTAAAACTAATCTAATTTCTGCAAGAGTATTCTTAAGAGGATTTGCAGTCCACAGTTGTATCCTGCTGCTAATAATCTATCTTGTACCTTCCTTAAGAACATACCTCTTAAGCCTTGCATTTATGGTGGTCATTCTTGATCTGCTGCTGCTTTATTTTATTGGCAGGCGAAGATCCCTGGAATTACGTACCATTGAAAAAGTTATTTGCGATATCCGGAATAACAGGATCAATTCTGCTGATGAAATAAGGCTGGATAAGGAATTGCTGAATCTGGAGAGCGAGATCAAGCAAATGTATTTGCGTTCAAAAAATGATGTTGAGTACCTGAAACGCCTGGAAAAAGTAAGAACTGAATTTCTGGGCAATGTTTCTCACGAATTGAGGACTCCGATATTTGCCATACAGGGATTTCTTGAGACTCTGCTTGACGGTGCTATTGATGATGATATGGTAAACAGGAAATTCCTCGAAAAAGCAAATATTCATACCCAGAACCTGAACAACCTTCTGAATGATTTAATTGACATTTCGATGATTGAATCGGGCCAGATGCATTTGAGTTTCAGATACTTTAATATTGGTGAATTCCTGGTCTCTGTCGCACAGGAACTTGAGCCGTATGCAGAGAAAAAAAATATTGATCTGAAAATTCATCCGGTAAGAGAAAATCTTAAGCTGTTTGGTGACAAGAGCAAGCTTAAGCAGGTGTTGGTAAATCTGATCCAGAATGCAATAAAATATACTGAAGAGGGAGAAGTAGAAATAATTGTTGAGGAGCATCGTAATTATGCCATCCTGACAGTCCGGGACTCTGGTGTCGGAATCTCAGATCGAGATCTTCCCCGCATATTTGAAAGATTCTACAGAGTGGACAAGGGCAGGTCGCGTGCTGTAGGAGGAACAGGTTTAGGTCTGGCAATAGTAAAACATATTGTTGAAGCACATGGATCAAAAGTGGAAGTAAAGAGCGAGCCCGGCAGGGGATCGGAATTTTCTTTCAGGCTGAAAAAGTAAGCGCCGGGATGCAGTTTCACGCATGATAAAAGAATACTTTTAGCTGTTTACAGGAGTCATTCTTCTGAAGAGAAAAATAAATCCATATACTTATACACAGGAAATGTTATTATAAAATAAAATTCATTTTTGAAAATCCGGAGAAACCCTAATGTCAAAACTGACCGATTCACAACCCTGGAAGAAGCTGGAAGAACATTATAAGAAAGTTTCCGGGCTCCACATGCGCAATCTGTTTGCTGAAGATCCAGGCAGGTTTAACAAGTTCTCACTGGAGTTCGAAGGGATATTGCTGGACTATTCCAAGAACAGGATTACTGATGAGACAATGCGTTTACTGTTTGAACTGGCTGAATTTGCCGGTTTAAGGCAGTGGATTAATAAGATGTTTGAGGGTGAAAAAATCAATAATACCGAAAACAGGGCGGTTCTGCATACAGCATTGAGAAACCGGTCTGACAGACCCGTGTATTCAGATGGCAGGGAGGTCATGACTGAAGTGCGGTCGGTTCTGGCGCACATGAGGCAGTTTAGTGAAGCAGTAAGAAAAGGGGAATGGCTGGGGTACACGGGCAAGCCCATTGCTGATGTGGTTAACATAGGCATTGGAGGTTCTGACCTGGGTCCTGTCATGGTGACGGAAGCCTTAAAGCCCTATGGGAAGCCTGGCCTTAACGTTCATTTTGTTTCTAACGTTGACGCCACAGACATTGTGGAGGTATTAAAGAAGGTAAATCCTGAGACTACACTGTTTCTTATTGCCTCAAAGACATTCACTACACAGGAAACAATTACGAATGCAAAGACGGCCAGAAGGTGGTTCCTGGAAAGTGCCATGGATGAAGCCGCTATTTCCAGACACTTTGCCGCACTGTCAACCAATGAAAAAGAGGTGAAAAGCTTCGGAATAGATACAAAAAATATGTTCGGATTCTGGGATTGGGTAGGCGGCAGATATTCACTCTGGTCTGCAATTGGACTTTCAATTGCCATTTATATAGGTATGGATAATTTTGAAGAGCTGCTTGATGGGGCTTTTAAGATGGACGAGCATTTCCGTTCAGAAAGCTTTGATAAAAATATGCCCGTAGTGATGGCCCTTCTGGGAATATGGTACAATAATTTTTTCAATGCCCAGACCTACGCCATTCTGCCATATGATCAGTATCTGCACCGCTTCCCCGCATATTTTCAGCAGGGAGACATGGAAAGTAATGGAAAAAGTGTGAATAAGGAAGGCAAACACGTGGATTATTCAACCGGTCCAATCGTATGGGGTGAGCCGGGTACAAACGGCCAGCATGCATTCTATCAGTTGATCCATCAGGGGACCAAACTGATTCCTGCAGACTTTATTGCCCCGGTTGAATCGCAGAATCCGGTAGGAGAGCACCACGCCATACTCATGTCCAACTATTTTGCACAGACCGAAGCCCTGATGAAGGGAAAAACTGCAGAGGAAGTGCGTATTGAACTCGAAAAAAGCGGATTAAAAGGGGATGAGCTGGAAAAACTGTTACCACACAAGGTATTTGAAGGCAACAAGCCGAGTAATTCAATACTTTTTCCAAAGCTTACTCCTGGCGTTCTGGGTTCACTGATTGCACTGTATGAACATAAAATATTTGTTCAGGGAATAATCTGGAATATTAATTCATTTGACCAGTGGGGGGTTGAACTGGGTAAGCAGCTGGCAAAGGTTATCTTACCTGAGCTAAAGAATAAAGAAAAGATAACCACCCATGATTCATCGACCAACGGTCTGATTAATTTTTACAAAAATAGGGCAAAAATAAGTGATTGAATTGCTAATTAATTTCTTTTTAGATTGGAATTTAGCATAAAAATAACTAAATAAAATAATTTCCGTCAATATAATTGACTTATAAGGCTCTATTTTATATATTTACAAACTTAAAATAGATCAATTGGAGGATTTCGATGTTTGCTGTGGTAGATATATTAGGGCAGCAATTTAAGGTTACTGAGAAAGCCAAATACTATGTCCCCAGACTTAAGGCTGAGGCTAATTCAGATATTACTTTTGAATCCGTATTATTATATTCGGATGAAAATGGGACAAAAGTAGGGACCCCCTTGCTTAACAATTTGAAGGTTCAGGCTAAAGTACTGGAACACCTTAAAGATGAAAAAGTGATTGTTTTTAAGAAGAAGAGAAGAAAAGGCTATAAAGTTAAAAACGGTCACAGACAATTATTAAGCAGAATTGAAATAACTAAGATAGGCTAATTACCGGAGGTAAATTATGGCTCATAAGAAGGGGCAAGGTTCTTCCAGAAATGGTAGAGATAGTAATGCTCAAAGATTGGGCGTGAAAAGATTCGGCGGCGAATTAGTATCTGCCGGTTCAATAATTGTAAGACAGAGAGGAACCAAATTGCATCCTGGCCTCAATGTTAAAAAAGGAAGTGATGATACTTTGTTTGCTACGGTTGAGGGTTATGTTAAGTTTGAAACTAAACGTGACAACAGAAAGTATGTAAACGTATTTCAACCAGAATAGTTAAATAAAGATTCCACCGCCATTTTGGCGGTGGAATTACTTCCCGGATTGTTTTATAATCCCAGCCTGTCCATATCCTCAACTAAAGATTTTACGGCATTAACTGAATTATCGAGAGCAGTTTTTTCCTCTTCAATCAGAGTCAGTTCTACTATTCTTTCAACACCATTTTCACCCAATATAGCCGGAACGCCTACATAATAGCCGTTTACCCCAAATTCCCCGTTCAGGTATGCGCATACCGGAAGCAGGCGTTTTTCATCTTTGAGTATTGCTTCTGCCATTGAGATTGCTGCAGACGCGGGTGAATAAAATGCTGAACCGGTCTTCAGAAGTTTTACGACCTCGCCGCCGGCCATTTTGGTTCTTTCAACCATTTTATTCATTACTTCCTTTGCCTTCTGGGCATCATTATATTTCCTTTCAAGCATTTCCATGACCGGAATACCATTTACATTTGCATATCTGATCAGGGGAACCATTGTATCACCATGACCTCCCAGTACCATTGCATTTACATCCTTGACTGAAACTCCCAGTTCCCAGGCAATGAAGGTTGAAAAACGCGAGGAGTCCAGTACGCCGGCCTGTCCCAGCACCCGGTTATGCGGGAAACCGGTAACTTTCTGATATAATGTTACCATTGCATCCAATGGATTGGAAATAACAATAGAAGTTGAATCCGGAGCATAAGTACGGACTGCTTCGGCAACTGATTTAATGATTTTTGCGTTAGTTACGAGCAGGTCATCTCTGCTCATGCCAGGCTTACGAGGTAATCCTGCTGTTACAATTATTAGATCGGCCCCCTTAATGTTTTCATAGCTGTTGGTTCCTGTTACTGAAACGTCGAAGCCATCAACACGGGATGCTTCAGCTATATCAAGAGTCTTACCCTGAGGCAGGTCCTCTACTATATCAAACAATACGACATCTGCCAGTTCTTTTTGGGCAATTAATTGGGTTAATACCCCCCCAATCTGTCCGCCACCAATCAATGCGATTTTTTTTCTCGGCATCTCTGCTCTCTCCATATGGTGATTAAATAATTATTTTTGATAAATCATACATTCTGATTACAAAATGAATATATCAATAAAATACTCTCTTTTCAATAATAAGCGCGGGAGTTTACAGCATTTTGGCAGCAAATATAATGACGTGGACATCCTGAAAGCATTTCTGCGGGATGTCAGGTACAAGGCAGTTCAAAGGTTATAGCAGGAGTAATATCAATCCAGTCTCATTGCCAGCATGAGTTCAGTTCCATCAGATTGAAAACTGTAATTGACCTCATCCATACAGCTTTTCATTATATAGAGACCACGGCCGCTATCCCTGAAGATGTTTTCGGGTGAGGTAGGATCGGGCACAGAATTGGGATTAAAACCTCTGCCCTCATCCTTAATATAAACTCGCAGGAAGTCATCATTTATAAGAACTGAAATTCTGACCTTTTTGCTTATATCGTAATTATTCCCATGCAGCATGGCATTGGAAATAGCCTCATTTACTGCAAGCAGGAGATTATTCAGTTTATTTTTTTGTATAGTAATTCCCGCTGTAATATCCTCCAAAAACTCTTCAACGAGAGGTAGTTTATTAGGATCGCTTGGAATTTCCAGTGAATAGTTATTCTTTATCAAATTATCTTCCTTCTGACAGAAAAATGACAGGTAAAAATAATAAAAAAAACTGTTATTTCAATTCATAATTCCCAGTTCATTTGAATATTCAGGCTTGGTAGTTCGCGCCTGGTGGCTGAAACCCTTATGAACTCGTACCATCCATACAATCTGAGATATAGTCTGTTGTTCAGCATTACCAATAATTCAGTTAAAGGACCTATGCTTATATAATCGGATTCTTTTACCTTTTGTTTGTCCCTGTATGAATACGTTTTTAGAGAAAGATATCGGCCGCCGCAACCTAATGTTACACCCGGAAGTCTGAAAAGGAACTTGGGTTCAATGTAAATCTCTTCAAGGTTACGGACCGGCTTTCCGGCAAATCGGGCCCAATTAAAGTCTCCCTGTTCGGAAAATTTCAATGAGCCGAACACTGAGAATCCAAGACTCCGGTTTAACATAATTGTTGTTGAATCCTGCATGGACATTTGCCTGAAAGAAAAGCTTCTGTAGTTAGGACTTATGTCCTCAAAATCATATACGGTGTAATTCGCAGAAACTTCGAAGGAGTTTCTGGAAGAAATATTTCTGCCTTTGTAATTACCCCCTGAGGCGAATTTAAGCAGGCGCATATAATTGTTGTTGGAACTCCTTTCCGCAAAAATGTAAACAATATGATTCAGGTTGCCTTCCATATTAACAAAAAAATCAAAAAAAGGATTCAGATTCCTGAGATAGTAAACGCGGAAGATTGACAACAATTCATCGCGGTCATCAAAATTTTCTTCACTGGGCGTATCATAGCGCAATTTATTATGCAGAAGACTGAACGACAGCATGTCGCGCCTGCTCAGCTTAAAGTTGCCTATCAGGGAGATCGCCATCCTTATTTCTTTATTGTTCTTTTGTGTTTCGAGTCTGCTCCTTTCTTCAAATGACTTCTGGCGCTCTTCCTGCAGGAATATGTTTGGTTCTGCTATCTTTTTTACCAAATGCCGTTCATCTCTTTCTGAATAATTAAATCTTACGATACCATCCAGCAGGGATGATTTATAATAAGTATTTGATTCGAATTCCAGCTTGAATTCCTCAACCCGGGCGTCAAAAAGAGAGGCGGAAGTACTCATTAAATCACGGTATCTGGTATCCCGGTCAACATTTCTCCAAATTGCACGTCCTTGGAAATCAAGAGATAAATCGTCGGCAGGACTATTGAAAGAAAACCGGTCCTGAATGAAATAATTAGTTTCCGTGCGTGACTGTATATTATTTACAACATTAAATTTTAATGCAACTATAGAATCTGCACTGAAATAAAAATCCTTCCGTGTCTGAAAGTAGTATGCATTAAGTAGATTTCTGAATGAATTATTAAAATCATTGGTCAGGTTGGTGCTAAAGAGTCGTAAAGTATTTTTCCTGGGGGAAATATCCTCATTCATAAATTTAACAGTAGATTGAAGTCCAAAATCCGACAGTGGCAGGTTGTCGGCCAGGCCCTCCAGGCCATAGAGATACCCAAAGTCATTTTCGCCAATCTGATTGCTGTTGGAATAACCTCCGAAGGGAGCCAGGTAAACCCTTTCAACGGGCATCCACTTGGTATATAAGGATGCATTAAGCAGTGAAGCCTGGTTAAGGGCAATCTTACGGTCATCAGATAAGATATTATTATTTGCCAGTAAGCCCAGTTTAAGATTATCGGCAAACGCATATTCACTCAGGAAGGAGAAATAATGCTCATCCTTAATATTCTTAGGTATGGCCCTGATTAGGGTGGAGTTATAGTTTTCACTCATACCGACTATTAAATTGTCAAATTTTCGGCTGAAGCTGAATGCGGTTCCGAAATTATAGGTGTTAAGCTGTTTGTCGAATTTTGTGCTGAAAAAGCTTTTGTTCCAAATGGAGCTGATAAAACTAAGACTATCACGGCTGCTCTGTGCAAATGAGCAGAGTGGTAGCATGAGAATCGTAAAAATGATAGTCGTTAGTTTTTTCAAATTATGGTCTGATTGTAAAATTATGCAATTGGGAAATACTGTTAGCTTCAGAATTATCTCCTGAAAAAGTAATTACTCTCCAGTAGTAGGTGGAATTGGTATAAATATATGAAGCATTAAACCTGACGTGCACGGTATCATTGGTTTTAGCACTGTAAAAATCCTGGTTCCAAATTTCTCCAAAATACTGATTTGTCTGAACAATGATCCTATATCTGGCTGGGACAGAAATTGTCCTGATTATAAAATCGTCAAAATAGTTTACCAGACTGCTGTTCCCAGGGAAAACAATATCCGGTATGCCTAGTATTAAATCTGAGACCTGTTCTGCAGTGGGGCTCACCATGCCGCCTTTATCAATAGCGCTGATTCTGTAATAATAGGGAGTATATAATTTAAGTGCCCTGGTATCCCTGAATGAAGTTGTACTGGAAAACCCAGCCAGGTTGCTTTTATCGGGTGTAAAGTCGGGTGTTTCACTTCTGTAAATATTATATCCGGCGATGTCACCTTCGCTATTAGGCTGCCACTTTAAAAAAACAGAAAGGCTGTCGATCCAGTTTCTCGCATTAATCTCCAAGCCATATGGGACCTGCGGAGGATTTACATTTTCTGGCCTGGCACTTACCCAATGTGCCTTTGAACTTTCCCGGCCCTGTAAATCAACGGCGGATACCCGATAATAATAGGTTGAATCGTAAGATAAAGAATCATCAAGAAAAACATTATCTTCAGTGAAGGAAATCTTCCTGAATGAACTGGAATCGTTTACACTTCTGTATATGTTATATCCTTTAATATCTTTCTCAAGATTAGGTCTCCAAATAATAACGATCCTGCCGTCATGCGCTGATGCAACCTGAAGGCTGAACGGTATTGCCGGTGGCAGCATATTTACTTCGGTATTGTTTATGCTGGAATCCCTTTCACAGCTGCTGAACGAAATCAGCAGTATAAAAAGATAAAAGCTATATTTAAGAAAAGCTTTAGAGTTTAAAAACATTTCCTTTTTCCGGTATTATCACGTTCTGAAAACCATTAGCAGTCAGCCTGGAGCAGAATTTTTCCTGTTGGTCATAATCGCCGTGAACAAGAAAGAAATCCTGCAGGCGGCTTTTATCAAGCTGATTGCAGTAGCTCAACAGCTCATTGGAGTCTGCATGTGCACTCAAAGAGTTAATCACGATTACTTCTGACTTCAGGTTATATTCATCACCGAATATTTTAACGACGGGTTCTTTTTCGATTATTTTCCGTCCAAGAGTATTTTCAGCTGAATAACCCACCATTAATATAATATTATTAGCATCCTCAATATTATTTGCAAGGTGATGCAGAATTCTTCCTGCTTCTGCCATACCCGAGCTGGCAATTATCATGCAGGGTCCGGCAATCTGATTAAGCTTTTTAGATTCCTCCACGTCCTTTATATAAGTAAGTTTGCTGAATCCAAAAGGATCCTTTCTGTTTAACAGGTACTTTGAAATATCAAAATCGAAACATTCGCTATGAAGCCTGAAAATGTCAGTCGCACTGACAGATAAAGGACTGTCGACATATACCGGAATTTCTTTAGCCATACCTTTTTCAAAAATATTATTGAGCCAGTAGACCATTTCCTGTGTACGTCCCACGCTGAATGAAGGTACAATAATCTTTGCCTTTCTTGTAATGGCTTTGTTAATTACCGCAGCCAGTCTGATCTCAGTCATTTCTGCATCATCGTGAAATCTTCCACCATAAGTACTCTCACATATAAAATAATCAATATCCGGTATCTTTTCAGGGTCCTTTAGAATGGGCATATTAGGTCTGCCAAGATCACCTGAATATCCCAAATTAATAATTCTCCCGTTCTCATTAATTACAATTAAAGTCACCGCTGAACCGATTATATGTCCGGCATCAAAAAATGTAATCTTAATTCCGGGAGCCACTTCAAACTCGCGGTGATAATTAAGTCCGACAAACTGCTTCATTGTATTTTCAGCATCTTCCAGGCTGTACAATGGAGTAAAGGGTTTCTGGCCCTTCTTTTTCCTCTTCTTATTTACATATTCAATATCCTTTTGCTGGATAAAAGCGCTGTCCTTCAGCATAACTGCTGCGAGGTCGCGCGTTGCAAATGTTGAATATATATTGCCCCGGAAGCCGGACTTTACCAGGTTGGGCAAATTTCCAGCGTGGTCGATATGAGCGTGAGACAGTATCACAAAATCGATTTGTGCGGGATCGAAAAGATCAAAGTTTTTATTAATTTCATAAGCAATTTTCCTTTTGCCCTGAAACATCCCGCAATCCAGTAAAAATGAAATTCCATTCACACGGATGAGGTGCATTGAACCTGTAACCGTCCGGGCGGCTCCAACGAATTCTATTTCCATAATCAGCCTATTTTAGGTTTTAAACTATCCAAAGTTAATAATAGATTCAATGTACATAAAGAAAAATCTTCCAGCGGTAATACCTGGCTTTTTAAGGCAAAATTGACTTTAAACGTCCTGGGCAGAACTGCAGGCGAAAGAACTTAATTGTGCTGCCTTGTAAAAATTCGGGGATTGAATATATTTATTGAAGGAGCATAGTTTTCAGAAAGGGAATTATCTATATGAAAAATCCAATGAATTTGAAACACTTTAACTACGGATTACTTAGTTTTATACTTGGGGCAGCCATAGCATCTTTGATAATGCTGTTGTATGATTACACCTTGCCCCTGGCAAAGACAATAAGACCCGACAGGAATGTAATAAAATATCTGGAGGATTTTCCGCAGAAGTATCAGATCATATCACCGCCCATCCCGGAAGCAATGGATTTCTGCGGTGAAAGGGTGCCGCTGGAAAGCTTTTATGTCAGGGAAAGAATGGATAGGGAGCTAATTGTAAATACTTATTATCATTCAGCTACCTTGTTAGGTATTAAGCGGTCGAACAGGTGGTTCCCTATAATTGATCCAATACTGAAGAAAAACGGTGTTCCCGAAGACTTCCGTTATCTGGCATTGATAGAAAGCAACCTTGAAAACGTTATTTCGCCGGCAGGAGCCGTAGGGTTCTGGCAATTTACCGAGTCCTCCGCGGCAAAATATGGCCTGGAAGTAACATCTGAAGTCGATGAAAGATATAATGTTGAAAGATCGACTCAGGCTGCCTGCGACTACCTTAAATTTGCCTATAACAGATTTCACAGCTGGACACTGGCTGCAGCTTCATACAATATGGGAATTGCGGGTATAGAAAAGCAGCAGGAAAGACAAAAAGTAAAGAATTATTACAATCTTCTCTTGGGTGAAGAAACCTCCAGGTATATAGCGAGAATACTGGCCATGAAGGCAATAAGCAAAGATCCGCAGAAGTACGGGTACTTAATTAAACCAGAGGATCTTTATCCTGTCCTGGAGTATGATGAACTTAAAATAGACTCAGGAATTTCTAACATCGCTGATTTTGCAAAACAGCACAACCTCACTTATAAAATTTTGAAAATCTATAACCCCTGGCTCCGGGAAAATTCCCTGAGTGTAACAAAAGGGAAAACATACATGATCAAAATGCCAAAGAATGGGACGGCCCAACCTATAAGTGAATGAGAAAATAAAATTAAAATAAAATCTTGAAAGAGAAAAAACGCTTCTGTAATTTAAAACGGGGTAAAATGATAATAATGTCTTATTAATCATCAGGAATTCTGCAATGAGTAAAGATTCGAAAAAAAATGGTATCTCCAGAAGGGGGTTCTTAAAAGGGATGGGGTCAGGGCTTGTTGGCAGCTATGTTCTTACGCCAGGTTTGACTATGGCAGGCGAAAAACTGAACAAAGCAGCCAGTCAGATCAGGATTACCGGGCAGCTTTCGCTCAGGGTAAATGGTCAAATGGTTCAAGCAGACATTGAGCCTCAGACAACCTTGGCTGAACTGCTGCGCGATCATTTGAATCTTACCGGGACGAAAATTACATGCAACAGCGGGGAATGCGGCGGCTGCACAGTTTTACTGGATGGTAAAGCAGTTTATTCATGCCATACGCTGGCGCTTGATGCTGCGGGAAAGGAAGTTACTACCATTGAAGGATTGATGAATGGGGAAAAACTGCATCCAATACAGGAAGCTTTCCTGGAGCACGATGGACTGCAGTGCGGATTTTGTACGCCTGGCCAGGTAATGGCTGCCCAGGCATTACTGCTAAAATATGCAAAACCTACAAAAGAGCAGATATTGGAAGGTATGTCCGGCAACATTTGCCGTTGTGCAGCATATCCCAATATTATCAAATCTGTCCAGGCAGCAGCCGAACGGGCCAATAACAAGAGCTGAAACGAAAGAGATTATTCCAATAAGAAATTGCATTACCGGAGGAGCCATGGCTCGCAAGATTGTTAAATCAAAATTTTTTCAGGAACAGGATTTCATCGAAACGATTGCTGAAGTGCCTGTGGATAAACTTAAAAGCTGGGGACCGAATAAAGAATTAAAGGTAGTGGGAAAACCGGTACCTCGAATAGATGCATACGATAAACTGAGCGGCGGAGCCGTTTATACTTTTGACGTTGATCTGCCGGGCATGGTACATGCAAAAATTTTGCGGTCGCCATTGCCGCATGCTAAGATTAAAAATATCAATACCAGTAAAGCTGAGGAGCTGCCCGGAGTACTAAAAATTATTAGCCATAAGAACTCGCCTAAGATTCCATGGCACTGGGGCACAACGTTATTGTTCGATCCGGTTCTGCGCTTTCAGGGTGATGAGGTTGCATGTGTTGCGGCAGAAACAGAGCAGATAGCCGAACATGCGCTCAGGCTTATAGAGGTAGAGTATGAAGCATTACCGCTTGTTGTTGATCCTGTTGAAGCCTTAAAGCCAGAATCGGTGAAAATCCATGACTGGGGCAATATAATTCATGGAAAGCCGTCCAAATATAGCCGCGGAGATGTAGATAAAGGGTTTGCTGAGGCAGATTTTATAGTTGAGGATACATATTCTACCCAGATTGTGGTTCACAATCCAACCGAGCCACACTGCAGCGTAGTTAACTGGGAAGGCGACAGGCTTACAGTTTGGGATTCTACTCAGGCCGTATTTGCCGTAAGGGATACTATTGCCGATAGCCTGAAAATATCCGCCAGCAAGGTCAGGGTCATTAAAAAATTTATGGGCGGCGGTTTCGGAAGCAAACTTGAAGCGGGCAAATACAGCGTAATTGCTGCTTTAATTGCGCGCGAAATAGGAAGACCGGTTAAAATTATTCTGGATAGAAAAGAAATGAACCTCGCTGCGGGTAACAGACCCGATTCCAGGCAAAAACTTAAGGCCGGAGCCAGGAAGGATGGTACATTGACAGCCCTCAGTCATACATCAATTGGAGCAGTGGGAGCTTATCCCAATGGTGCAGACTGCAGCTGGCCGCTGCGTACTCTATATAAGTGTCCCAATGTGAGCATTGAGGAATACAGCGTTTTGACAAATACCGGGCGCTCCCGTGCTTATCGCGCACCGGGACACGTACAGGGTACATTCGGACTTGATTCTCTCATGGACGATCTGGCTGAAAAGCTTAAAATGGATCCGCTTGAATTCCGGAAGAAAAATCATACAGAAATTAATCCTGATTCCAAAGGCCGTTATACCAGCAAAATGCTGATGGAAGCCTATGAACAGGGGGCCAAAGCGATCGGCTGGTATGAGCGCCGCAGACCTAATGGGGCAGACAAAGGACGCATAAGAAGAGGAATTGGAATGGCCTCACAAATATGGTGGGGAGGAGGCGGACCTCCGGCGTATGCAACAATTAAATTAAATGCTGATGCAAGCGTTAATGTTCTGGCCGGGACACAGGATTTAGGTACAGGTACATACACCTTTTTGGCTCAGATTGCCTCTGAAGTCCTGGAAGTTCCAATTGAGACTATTCAGGTGACACTTGGTGATACGGAAACCTGCCCTTATTGCGGCCTGAGCGGAGGCAGCCTGACAGCTCCTTCGGTTTCCCCTGCGGTGCGGGATGCTGCTGAACAGATAAAAAGCAAGCTGATTTCCGGAGCCGCAGCAATTCTTGAATCGCCTGAAGAAGGAATTGTATATTCGGGCGGAAAAATGTCCAAAAAGAATGATCCTTCAAAAACATTATCTATTGGTGAAATTATTGATAAACTGGATTACGGGGTGCTCGTGGCAACCGGCGCCAGGGAGGCTAACCCGGACGGCTACGAAATCAATTCCTTTGGAGCCCAGTTTGCAGAGGTGGAAGTTGATACCGATACCGGAAAGGTGAGGGTTATAAAGGTTGTTGCTGCACACGATATAGGCAGGGTACTAAACCCCAGGACACTTATCAACCAGTTCCATGGAGGTATTATTCAGGGTGCCGCATATGCACTTTTGGAGGAAAGAGTTGTAGATAAATATACCGGGAAAATACTTACTACAAACATGCACGATTATAAAATCCCGACAATCCGGGAAATACCTGAGGAAATTGAAGTAATAATTGTAAGTGAGGGTGATCCTTTAATCAGCAGCACCGGTGTTAAGGGTATCGGCGAACCCGCTATAATACCCACGGCAGGTGCAATTGCAAATGCGGTGTACAATGCGCTGGGTGTCAGAATAAAGAGTCTGCCTATTACACCCGACAAGGTGCTTTTGGCTTTAAATGAAAAAATTTAAAAGGGATAATGGAGTAAATAATGAACAGTTTCAAATACATCCAGCCAAAAAATATCAAAGAGGCCTCCAGTATTCTTAAGAAGGGAAAAAATGAATCACTTCTGTATGCCGGCGGTACTGACCTGCTTGGTTTATTAAAAACTAATCAGATAAATCCAAAAGAACTGGTAAATCTGAAAGCCCTGCAGGACCTAAGTTACGTTAAATATACGAAAGGGCGTGAGGTCAGGATTGGTGCATTGACCAGGATATCGGATATTGCTGAACATCAAGCTATTCAGGAAACGTTCACGGCATTAGCACAAGCGGCATCTGGTGTAGCTTCTCCACAGCTTCGCAACATGGGAACTCTGGGCGGTAATATCTGCCAGCGTCCGCGCTGCTGGTATTTCAGGGAGGATTTTAACTGCCTGCGTAAAGGCGGAGATATGTGTTATGCTTTTGAAGGCGAAAACAAGTATCACTGTGTAACCGGCGGCGGTCCCTGCTATATTGTTCATCCCTCCGATATTGCCGTAGCCTTGTCAGTTCTTGATGCAAAAGTTGTAATTTCTTCAGAGAAGAATGTCAGAACAATTCCAATAAAGGAACTATTTGTACTGCCGGACACTGACTATTTGAATGAAACTATTTTGAAACCGGGGGAGATTATTTCGGAAATCATAATTCCTGAGCCATCTGCTGGCAGCAGAAGCGGTTTTACCAAGTTTAAGGAAAGAGATGCGTGGGATTTTGCAGTAGTAAGCGTTGCAATTATTATAAATAAGAGTAACAGTAATATCAATTCCGGAAAAGTAGTTCTGGGTGGAGTTGCCCCTGTTCCATGGCATGATGAAAATGTTAATAAAAAGCTGGTCAACATGCAGGCAAATGAAGATGAAATAAATCACATGGCAGCAGAGATTTTAAAGAAAGCCGAACCTTTGGCAAAAAACTCCTATAAAATCCCTCTGGTTCGTAATCTAACCAGGAGGCTCCTGACGGAACTGGCCGTTTAAGGCTGCAACAGATGAGGAATTGCAATTATTTAATATTGATAGCTGAAGATATCTGATTGCTTTGATGCCAGGGTCTGCATCTTTTCTTTTCTATAGCGCTTCTCTAAAATTTGACGTAAATTAGACCATTAAATTTTTTTTTCTAATATTATTAATGGGCGTTCAGGATTATTTCGAAGTTTGATTAATTTCAATGTTATACATAAAGATCATTTATCAAAAGCCAGGGCAGGATGTTTTGAAACGGCACATGGCATAGTTCAAACGCCTATTTTCATGCCTGTTGGTACTCAGGGGACGGTTAAGGCGGTAAATCAGGAGTTACTTGATAGGGAAGTTAAGGCTCAGATTATTCTTGGAAATACTTATCATCTCTATCTGAGGCCGGGCACAGATATACTGGAAAAAGCAGGTGGATTACATCGTTTTATGAATTGGTCCAAACCAATTCTGACCGACAGCGGTGGTTTTCAGGTATATAGCCTTTCAGATCTGAGAAAAATGAAGAGTAATGGAGTAGAATTCCGGTCGCACCTGGACGGCTCAAAACATTTATTTACTCCCGAAAAAGTAATTCAGATCGAAAGGAGCATTGGCTCTGACATTATGATGCCGCTGGATGAATGCACTCCTTTCCCGTGTGAATATCAGTATGCCAAAAAGTCAAAGGAACTGACTTCCAGCTGGGCAATCCTGAACAAGGAGGCTTTTGAAAAGACGACCCCTTACTATGGTTATCCACAACACTTGTTCGGGATAATTCAGGGAAGTATCTATAAGGATTTGCGCGAAGCTTCAGCAGGAGACCTTGTAAAGCTTGATTTTGACGGTTATGCAATCGGAGGGCTGGCTGTGGGCGAACCCACAGGAACGATGTATGATTTGGTGGATTTTACTACGGATTTTATGCCTGAAAATAAACCCAGATACCTTATGGGAGTCGGCCGGCCGGAGAATATACTCGAGGGAATTGCAAGGGGCGTAGACATGTTCGATTGTGTAATGCCTACGCGCAATGCAAGGAACGCGTATCTTTTTACGTGGAATGGTGTTCTTTCGATGAGAAACGCATGTTACAAAGATGACTTTACCCCGGTTAGCAGCAGTTGTACTTGTTATACCTGTACTAACTTTACAAGGGCTTACTTAAGACATCTTTTCGTAGCCAAAGAAATTCTTGCTCTTGAGCTTGCCAGTATCCATAATCTGCATTTTTATCTGGAATTGGTTACGGCAGCAAGAGAGAAGATAATTGAAGGTACTTTTAGTGAATGGAAGGATAGAATAGTCAAAAAATTATCAATAAACATCAATTCTTTTAAGGAGGATTAAGTGGACCTATTATTGGCAATGGCTCCTCAGGGAGCACAGGGCGGCGGCGGCAGTATGATCAGCACATTTATCATGTTTGGTGCAATATTTGCGATCTTTTACTTTATGATAATCAGACCCCAGCAGAAGAGAGCAAAAGAAAGAGAACAACTGCTGTCAAATCTTCAGAAAGGCGATAAGGTAGTTACCAGTGGCGGTATTCATGGCACAATTGAAGGTCTTGAAGAAAAAACATGCCTTGTTAAAATAAGCGAAAATGTAAAAGTTAAGATTGAACGCTCAGCTATTGCTACGATTTTAAAGTAATTTGTTAAAAAAGGAAAACAAAATGTTCTGTTCTGTCGAAGAGGCCATTGAAGAAATAAAGAATGGCAAGATAATAATAGTAGTGGACGATGAGGACCGGGAAAATGAAGGTGATCTGGTTTGCGCGGCAGAGTTCGTTACTCCTGAGATTGTAAATTTTATGGCAAAATACGGCAGAGGTATGATTTGTACACCTATGTCGGGTAAGAAACTGGACGATCTGGGACTACAACTTATGGTGGATTCCAATACAGCTTTGCATGGGACACAATTTACTGTTACAGTAGATGCAGCAGAAGGTACAACAACCGGAATATCTGCCAGTGACAGGGCTATTACCATCAGGAAGCTGTCTGAAAATACCGCAAAGAATTCTGATTTTGCAAGACCCGGACATATATTCCCCTTAAGAGCCTTTGATGAAGGTGTTCTCAGGCGTGCCGGTCATACCGAAGCATCAGTTGATTTGTGTAAACTTGGCGGATTGCAGCCTGTGGCTGTTTTGTGTGAAATTCTGAATGACGATGGAACGATGGCCAGGGTGCCCGATCTGGAAAAGTTTGCCGATCAGTATAACATGAAAATCCTTACTGTAAGCGACCTGATAAAGTTCCGTATGCAAAAGGATAAACTCGTTGAAAAGGAAGTGGACGTAAAGTTTCCTATCAAGAAGGGCAATTTTCACCTCCATGTTTTCAGGAGCCTGATCGACAACAAGGAACACGTTGCTTTGGTAAAAGGTGAAATCGATTCTGAGAAGCCGATCCTTGTCCGTGTTCATTCAGAGTGCCTTACCGGCGATGTGTTTCAGTCTTTAAGGTGTGACTGCCATGATCAGCTTCATGCGGCACTGGAAAGAATTGAAGCTGAAGGCTGCGGTGTCCTGTTATATATGAGACAGGAAGGCCGTGGGATCGGTTTGGCTAATAAAATCAAGGCTTATGTATTGCAGGATAACGGCAGAGATACCGTCGAGGCAAACGAGGAACTTGGCTTCAAAGCTGATCTGAGAGATTATGGAATCGGAGCCCAGATTCTTTTTGAGCTTGGTATCAGAAAAATGCGGCTTCTGACGAATAATCCCAAAAAAATAATAGGTCTGAAGGGGTATGGCCTGGAGGTAGTGGAAAGAGTACCCCTGGAAATTACACCAAATGACAAGAACAGACGGTATTTGCAGACCAAGCGTGATAAATTGGGGCATCTGATTTTGTTGAATGATAAGCAGTTCATTAAAGAGACTCTTTGAGTCTCTTTTTTTTATATCCAGCTAACTAAGACAATAAAAAATATTACGGGTAGAAATGAAAGAATTAGACATCAATAAAAATTTTTTGGCAGTTGAAAAAAAATACTCATCGTATAAGACTTCCGGAATAGCAGTTGTTTCCGCTCCCTTTGAAAAGACTGTCAGTTACGGGAAGGGAACCAAGAACGGACCCAAGGGAATTCTGGAAGCCTCACATTACGTGGAATTTTATGATGAAGAAATGGACCGCGAGCTAATATTTGAAAAAGGGATTTGCACACTTGCTCCCCTTAGCTTTAAGGACATGAATATTAAGAAATCATTCAATACAATCTATGAACAGGTAAAATCTTTACTGGATGACAATAAGTTTGTCGTTACACTTGGCGGAGAACATTCAATATCAATTGCACCAATTAAGGCCCATCTTGAAAAATATCAGAATCTCTCCATACTTCAGTTTGACGCCCATTCTGACCTTAGGGAAAGCTATGAAGGATCAGTGCATTCTCACGCTTCAGTAATGGCAAGGGTGGCAGAACTTACCAGGAACATAGTTCAGGTAGGAATACGTGCACAATGTAAAGAAGAATCAAGATTTATAAAGGAAAATGGTATAAAGACCTTCTATGCAAGGGAAATAAGACTCGGTACTTATGGTACTGATTGGCAGAAAACTGTCTGCAACCAGCTGGGCGAAAATGTTTATATCACGTTCGATGTGGATGCATTTGACCCATCTTTCATGCCTTCAACCGGAACTCCGGAACCAGGCGGGTTATTCTGGGACGAGACGATGAACCTGCTGAGAATGGTCGGTAAAGAAAAAAATATTGTGGGTCTGGATGTGGTTGAGCTTGCACCCGTCAAAGAAAACCATTCATCGGACTTTAATGCTGCAAAACTTGTTTATAAAATTCTGAACTATGCGTTTCAGAATAAATAAAATGTGATCCAAATAGTGATTCGGAAAATGGTAGCTTCTGATTAGAACTTTCTCTAACTTTGCATTGAACAGACGGAGGAGCCTAAAGTGAAGACTTTATACAGATTTGTTCCAATTATGATTTTGGCAATTGCCATGACTGCCCTTTCATGTTCTACTACAACCATTAAAGAGGGGCAGCAGGATTTTCAGGATGGGAGATATGATTCCGAATTTCCCAACAAAAGGTGCTCCAAACAGCTGGAAGCGATCAGTGAAAGTATTAAACTGATTAACAGTATAGCTTATTACAGGACAACTTACTTCAGCGAAGAAAGCAAGATTCTGAGGTCTGAACTTAATTCCGAGACTATCAAGAAACATGGCATCCGCCTGGAGTACATGGATAACAGCGCTTCAGGAACAGCAACCGTAATCTTTTATAATTTTAAGAGGGTTGCTGTTATCACCTGTGCACATGTTGTTGATTTTGAAGATACACTCATAACCTACTTTAAATCGCCCGATAAGAAACAGGGTTACGTGCAGAGCATTGCCATTAAGGAAAGACAGGCAAATTATATAGCTGACTTTCCAGAGGGGGGAGAACTGGATATAATCAAAATTGACCGGCCTCTGGATATCGCAGTTCTCGGCAGGGAATACCTGCATGAGCCGCAGGAAAAAATAAGTGTGTTCTCTTATCCTCTGGGGGAAGCCAAAGAACTGGGATGGGGGTCGTTTGTCTATATTTTTGGTTATCCTATGGGGTATAAAACCCTGACAAAAGCACTGGTCAGCAGTCCCAACCGCGATAAAAACGGTGCTTTTATTATAGATGCCGTTTTTAACCGTGGCTTCAGCGGCGGTATCATACTGGCAATAAAAGACGGAGTCCCGAATTTTGAACTGGTGGGTATGATAAAGGCACTGTTTGCCGATTATGAATATATAATTAAACCCTCCAGGGATTTCGACCTTGATCAGTATAATCCCATTATTCCTTACAGCAAGGAACTTTATGTTGAAAGACGTATGAATATTAAATACGGACTCTCCAAGGCAATACCGATTGAATCAATAAAACAGTATTTCATTGATAATGAGGCATATTTCTTTAGCAGGGGATATGACTTTAACAAGTTTATCAATGAGAATCTTTAGGTCTAACCTGCACTATTCTGCCTCTCTGGCTATCTGAAATTAAAAATGCAGCTCCAAAACGGCTGCATTTTTTTATTTTAAAGTGTCCGGCTGCTTGTTCAAAAGCAGAATCTGATAGGGCTTTTTATAAAATCCTGCCTGCTGCTAAAATCCCATGATAATTGTTGCTGAACATAAAAGAAAAATGCGGCTTTTCAGCCTCATTTGGCCACATCACGAGTGCGAATATTTTTTCAAAATATTTCTTGACTTTCCACAATATTTTGAGTTATTTTGACCCTCAGTGGGAAATAGTGTTGAAAAAACCCAAATAGTGGGAGAAAATGTTTATAGGAAGCTTCACATATTCGATTGATGCAAAAGGAAGAGTCAGTATTCCGGCTAAATTACGTAAATATGTAAAACCGGAAGCTAACGATACCTTCATTATGACCCGGGGTGTGGAGCAGTGCATAGTTGTTTATCCGCTTGATCAATGGAAGGATTTGGTGGAAAATAAGTTGTCAAATTTGAATGAATTTGACAGAAAAGAAGCGATGTTTTTAAGATCATTTCTTCAGAGAGCCGCTGAAGACACCCTTGACTCCCAATCAAGGCTTTTAGTCCCACAGAACCTTATTGAATATGCCGGCATCGAAAAAGAGGTATTCATACTCGGAGCAATAAAGAAAATAGAAATCTGGAATCCGGTCATATATGATAATTACCTGAAAGCGCAACCGGAAAGCTTTGAACAAATTGCCCAAGAAGTAATGAGACCATAAATGTCATGGAAGAAAAACATGTCCCGGTTTTACTCAAAGAAAGTCTCCAATATCTGATAACAGATAAGGATGGGGCTTATTTTGACGGTACAATAGGATTCGGAGGTCATGCCTCAAAATTCCTTGAAGCTTTAGAATCAGAAGCAAGGCTCGTAGCAACTGAAGTCGACAAGGATGCTTTTGAATTCTGCAAGAATAAGTTTCAAAGTCAAAACAGAGTAAAGCTCTATAACACCAATTTTTCTCAGATCGATGTTGTTTCTAAGATTGAGTCCATTGATGGTTATGCTGGAATATTTGCCGACCTGGGCGTTTCATCATTTCAGCTTGATAATCCCGGTTCAGGCTTTACTTACAGGAATGAAAGCAGGCTGGATCTGAGGCTCGATAAACAAAGAAATATGTCGGCTGCTGATATTATAAACAGCTTTACCGAAGAAGAAATTGCAAATATAATTTATGAATACGGTGAGGAGAAAAATTCAAGAAGGATCGCACGCAGAATAGCAGAAAACCGTTCCTTTAAGAAAATTGAAACAACGACAGACCTGAGCCAGATAATTGAAGCTATAACTCCGAAGCCGCACGTTATGAAAACACTGTCGCGGGTATTTCAGGCTCTGAGGATTTATGTAAATGATGAATTAGGAGTACTTAGAGAATTTTTAATAAAATCAGTCGAACTGTTAAAACCCGGTGGAAATATTGTAATATTGACTTATCATTCTCTGGAAGACAGAGTAGTGAAAGATTTCTTTAAATATGAAAGTCTATCATGCATATGTCCTCCGGATTTTCCTGTTTGTGTCTGTGATAAAGTTAAGCGGATGGATATTGTAACCAGAAAGCCGGTGCTGCCGGATTCAGAAGAAATATTGAAAAACAGAAGGTCCAGAAGCGCAAAATTAAGGGCTGCAAGAAAAGTATGAATAAAACAAAAACGGGGCACAAGAAACCCGTCATATTGATTACTTTGCTTTCAGCATTTTTTATTGCTCTTGTGGTTTTGTTATATGTGGGACTTAAACTGGAAATCGAAAAGCTCACAAAAGAAAAGGTGCTGCTTGAAGAATCAGTGGAAGCAAAAAAGAATGAAAATGTAATGCTGCTCGTTGAAATCCAGAAACTTGAAGCTGAAGAAAGAATAATGCAGCTCGCCGAATCAAAGCTTGACATGATTAAATTTTCTGAACCCAATACGGTTATTGAAATAGAAAAAAATAAATCTGAACAAATTGTAAAAGAAATTAATAGCAGATATGAATAGTTCCAGAGTATTATTTGTAATGTTTGTGCTGGTTATTTTCTTTTCAGCTTTGCTGATCAGGCTTTTTGATATTCAGATCAGAAAACACGAAGACTTTAATTATTATGCAAAGAATCAGCAGATAGAGACCAAAACTATAAGGGCTGAAAGAGGCTTTATATACGACAGGAATGGGGAACTGCTGGCATACGACCGTAATGATGTTTCTTTTTATCTCGATACGAGAATGACCAAAGGAAAAGATTTGGATTCTGTCCAGGCCATATTTTCGAGAGTTTTCAACAAAAATAAAAATTATTACAGGAAACTCATAAAAAATTCCTCATCCAAAATTGTATGTCTGGAAAAGAAAGCACCGGGTGAACTGGCCGTTAAGTTAAAAGACATAAAAATAGACGGTGTATTTTCAAAAGAGGACCCTACAAGGGTCTATTCGTATGATAACCTGGCCTCGCATGTCCTGGGATATGTAGGTAATAATTATGAGGGTGTAGAAGGGATTGAAAAGTATTACAATAAGAGATTAACCGGAACCGAAGGCCACCTGATTATTGAAAGGGATGTCAGGGGCAGAATGGTTACAGTTGCCGAAGAAGCCACTGTACAGCCGGTGCCAGGTGAAAGTATTGTACTTACAATTGATAAATCATATCAGAAGATACTGGAAGAGGAATTAAGCAAGGGGCTTGAACAGTATAAGAGTAATGCCGGTGTTGGCATAATTATGGATCCGAATAATGGTGAGATTCTTGCTCTTGCCAATATGCCCGATTTTAATCCGAACAACTACTGGTCCTATAACGATGCTATAAGGCGCAACAGGGCATTAACTGATACATATGAGCCGGGCTCGACGTTTAAATCCCTGACAATCTCAACTCTTTTTGATCTGAAATTGTGCAAAGTTGATGAAATGGTTTTTGCTGAGAACGGCAAATATAAATATAGAAAGGTAAATATTACCGATTCACATAAACTGCAATGGTTGTCTGTAAGAGGAGTGATAGAGCAATCAAGCAACATAGGAATGGCCAAACTTATTGGCAGAATAGATGAAGATAAATTCTACAAATACCTGAGAAATTACGGATTTGGAAATTATTCTTTTATTGATTTGCCGGGTGAAAGCAAGGGACTTTTGAAAAAGCCGGGGAGTTTTAACGAATTGACCCAGGCTTTCATGTCTTTTGGATACGAAGTATCGGTTACACCACTGCAGCTTACGGCTGCTTATTCGGCTTTAATAAACGGAGGCGTTTTATATCAGCCACATTTGCTGAAGAAAATTACGGCAAGAAGCGGTGAGGTTATTGAGGAGTCCAGTCCAAAACAGCTGAGAAACGTAATTAGTGAAAAAACATCTGCTAGAATAAGAGAACTATTGGTCGGAGTAGTTGAAAATGGAACCGCTAAGACAGCAAAGCTGGATAAGGTAACCGCAGGAGGGAAAACCGGTACCTCGCAGCAGTTAGTCAATAACAAGTATTCCAGCTCTAACTATAATTCTTCCTTTATTGGGTTTTTCCCGGCTGAGAAACCTAAAGTTCTCCTGTATGTGTTTATAAATTCTCCGCAGGTTGGAAGATATGGCGGCCTTGTAGCTGCCCCGATATTTAAGAACATTGCTGAAAGGCTGATTGCCACGGATATTCATCTGATTTCTGGTGAAAAAAATGAAGCTAAAGAGAATTCTTTTGAGAAGATACTGACTACTAACGAAAAGGTTGATGGTGTTAAGAAATATGCGGATGTTTCTTCAACACAACAAAATAATGCCAGGACTCCTCAAAAGATAAATAAATTAAATAAAAATATTATGCCGGACCTTACAAATTACTATCTGAGAGATGCACTTTCTGTATTAACCGAGATGGGAATCAAATATAAGGTTGAAGGCAGCGGGAAGATTATTTCTCAGAGTATTCAGCCTGGAAACAGTGTGAGGCCCGGAATTGTATGTCAGTTGAAATGTGAAGATAAGAAGCTAAACGGAGTCAGGATAAACTAATGGAATTAACGAAACTAATAAATAGTGTCAAGGTCATCCAGCTTGCAGGCGAGGTTGAAAGGAAAGATATAGAGGCCATTACTTACGACTCAAGAAATGTAAAGAATAATACTTTATTCGTTGCAATCTCGGGTTTTCAGACGGACGGACACAGATATATACTTGAAGCGATTAACAAAGGGGCTACGGCAGTCGTTCTGGAAAACGACAGGATAATCCCTAATGATATTTTTATTCACAGGAATGTTACAAAAATTCTGGTGCAGGACAGCCGGGTTGCTCTGGCTGAGATATCCAATGCCTTTTATAAAGAACCTTCAAAAAAGTTGAATATAATTGGTATAACAGGTACAAAAGGGAAGACTACTACCTCTTACTATGTGAAAAATATACTTGAACAATCCGGTCATAAACCGGGACTCATCGGTACTATTGCCAATTATATAGGAGAAAGGCAGATATATACCAGCATGACTACACCCGAATCTTCCGATCTGAACCAGCTTTTTGCTGAAATGGTCTCTGAGGGGTGCGATTATGCCGTTATGGAAGTTTCTTCTCATTCCTTAGTACTTAACAGGGTCAGAAATATTGCCTTCAGGGCCGGAGTATTTACAAACCTTACTTCTGATCACCTGGACTTTCACAATACTGTTGAAGAGTACTTTAAGGCAAAGAAAATTCTTTTTGATTCTCTGGGTCAGGATACGGTTGCTCTGGTAAATGCTGATGATCCGAGTTCGGCAAACCTTATAATTGCGACAAATGCGAAGGTATATACCTACGGCGCAACTGCTAAAGCAGACTTTGTGTTAAAGAATATAAATTATGACCTGAATGGAACAGCTTTTGAACTTCAGTTCAATGGTGAGAATTATCAGCTTAAAACCCGCCTTGTAGGTGAATTTAATGCATATAATGCAGCCGCTGCCTTTGCAGTCTGCAGACTGATGGGAATAGATACCGGAAATATTATCAAGGGAATTGAAACTACGCCGCAGGTTGCCGGACGTTTTGAAACTGTTAGTTCAGGTCAAAAGAAAGTAATAGTTGACTATAGCCATACAGCTGACAGTCTGGAAAAAGCTTTGCTGGCAATTCATAACATAACCGCTGGAAAAAATCCAATCGTGACTGTATTCGGTTGCGGTGGAAACAGGGACAGAACAAAAAGGCCTGTTATGGGGAAAATTGCAAGTGACCTGAGCGACAGAGTTATCGTTACATCCGATAATCCCAGAACAGAAGATCCGATGGCAATAATCGGCGAAATTATTGCAGGCATAAAGAAAGATAATTATAAAATAATTGAAAACAGGGAAGAGGCTATCAGATCCGCTATTATGGAATCTGAGGATAATGCAGTGATTCTTGTGGCTGGTAAAGGCCATGAAACGTACCAGGAAATTAACGGTGTAAGAAGCCACTTCTCCGATAAAGAAACAGCAGAAAAGTACTTAAAAAATGAATAGTCCAAAAATAAATATTGAAGATCTGTTTAATCTGCCCGGGGCAGTAATCTATAATCCTGACACATTCAGTTCTTCTTCAGTTATATCCACAGATACAAGAACCATTAAGAAGAATTCTGTATTTGTTGCAATTAAAGGAAAAAAATTTGACGGTCATAAGTTTGTTTCAGAAGCCGTCAAAAAAGGCGCTTCAGCCGTAATTGTCAATAAAAACAGGCTCAAGGACTTCGATAATATTGATATAACAATCGTTGCCGTAAAAAATACTTTGCAGACTTATGGCGACCTGGGCAGGATCTGGCGGGATAAACTGAATGCTAAAATAGTTGCCATTACAGGCAGTAATGGGAAAACTACCACTAAGGAGATTCTGGCAAAGCTGCTGGAGGAAAAATTCAGCGTCGCAAAAACACTGGCAAATAACAATAACAATATCGGCGTTCCGTTAACACTGTTTTCAACTGATAACAGTAAAGATGTGCTCGTACTGGAATTGGGCACAAACCACTTTGGTGAAATTGCCTTTACTTCTGAAGTTGCAAGACCAGATTATGCACTGATAACTAATATTGGAGAGTCTCATCTTGAATTTCTCCATGACCTGGAAGGAGTAGCCGGGGAAAAACTCGCATTATTCGATGCAACATCCAGGAACAAAGGGAAGATCTTTGTTAATACCGACGACAAATTATTGAAAAAGAAGACCAAACAATTTGATAATATAATTACCTTCGGTTTTAATGGCAGTCCTGATATTAAGGGTAATATATCAGGATATGCAGCTGACGGGAAGACCATTCTTGAGATTATTTATAAAAACAAATCATTTAAGGTCGTTTTACCCGTTTACGGACTTTCGAATGCAAAGAATTTTCTTGCAGCCTCTGCCATTGCCCTTGTTCTTGGAGAAACGCCAGCACAGATAAAAAAAGCTGCCGGAAATCTCAAGGCAGTAGATAAAAGATTAAATGTAAAAACAATTGATAGTTATGTGCTGGTAGATGACACATATAATGCAAATCCATTATCAATGCGAAGCGCTTTTGAATTCCTTAAAAGTTTTAATGGCAAAAGGAAAGTAGCTGTACTTGGAGATATGTTTGAGCTTGGAAAAGAGGCTGTTGTTGCACATAAGGCTTTGGCAGCAGACGTGAAGAAAAATAAAATCGATGAAGTTTATACGATCGGAAAGTTGATGAAGAATCTTCATGATGACCTTGATAATGGAAAAGTAAAAAATAAACATTTTAATAGTAGAAATTCTCTGAAAAAATTTTTAGAATTAGAAAATTTAGAGAATGCAGTGGTTTTAGTAAAAGGCTCACGCGGAATGAAAATGGAAGAATTTGTGAAAATTATAGAAGGTAAAAAATAGGCGAGATGTTTTACTATTTATTGGATTACATAAATAAGGCATTTAATCCTCCGGGATTTGATATTTTCAGGTTTTTAACCTTTAGGGCTGCTTTGTCGGCCATTTCGTCTTTGTTTCTGTCGCTTTATCTTGGTCCCAAATTAATTGATTACCTGAGAAAAAAGCAGATTGGAGAGGCCAAGAAAATTGACGGGCCTAAGAGCCACTGGTCAAAAGCTGGTACTCCAACAATGGGCGGAATCATAATTATATTTTCAATAGCACTTCCTGTTGTGTTGTGGAGCGATATTAAGAGCGCATATATAATACTGGCCCTTCTTGGTACAATCTGGCTTAGCGGTGTTGGTTTCCTTGATGATTATCTCAAGGTAATGAAGAAGTTCCCCAATGGTCTTATAGCACGTTATAAAATCCTGGGTCAGGTTGTAATCGGCTTAATCATCGGGTCGGCAATCTATTTCCTGCCTCAATTTAAGGATGTCAACTCAATAACTACGCTGCCGTTCTTAAAGGATACTAATTTTGATTTTTCTTATCTCTATATCCCGGTAGTAGTATTTATAATTACAGCCACATCAAATGCAGTAAATCTGACAGACGGACTTGACGGACTGGCAATCGGAAATGTAATGTTTGTAATGATTGCGCTTGCCATACTGAGTTATGTTTCAGGTAATATCATTTATGCTGATTATCTGAATATTATATATCTGCCAGGCAGCGGGGAATTGATTGTATTTGTTGCCGCCGTTATTGGAGCTTCATTGGGATTTTTATGGTTTAATTTTTATCCGGCGCAAATATTTATGGGTGATACCGGCTCACTTGCTCTCGGCGGTGCATTTGGAATTCTGACAATATTAATAAAAAAAGAGCTGCTTATACCTATACTTGGCGGCGTTTTCTTTCTCGAAACGGTTTCAGTGATCATACAGCGTGTTTATTTCAAATACACGAAGAAAAGATACGGTGAGGGCAGAAGAGTTTTCAAGATGGCTCCTCTTCATCACCATTTTGAAATGCTGGGATGGCCTGAACCAAAAATAGTGATAAGGTTTTATATTATAACGATCATATTGGCAATATTTAGTCTAACAACATTTAAAATAAGATGATTGACGTTAAAGGAAAAAAAATCAGTATAATTGGCGCAGTAAAGAGCGGACTGGGAGCTGCCAGGTTGGTAAAAAAACTTGGAGGCATTCCCTTTGTTACTGATTCTGCCCCAAAGGAAAAGATTGAAAAGAATCTGACTATTCTTGACCAGGAACAGATTGATTACGAATATGGCAATCACTCGGAAAGGGCTTTTGACTGTGAATTCATAATTACTTCACCCGGTGTACCCTCTGAAGCTGGAATTCTGGTTGCGGCCAGGGAAAGAGGCATTAAAATAATAAGTGAAGTAGAATTCGCTTCGGCATTTTGCAAAGGGAAAATTATTTCGATTACCGGGACAAATGGTAAGACTACGACTACCAGTCTTTGTGCACACGTTCTTAACGAATGCGGAGCCAAAACCTATCTGGCAGGAAATATCGGAATAGCTTTTTCAGATATCGTTCTCGACGTAAAAGAAGATGAATTCGTGGCTCTGGAGACATCAAGCTTCCAGCTGGATTACATTCAGGACTTTAAGCCCAGAATATCGACAATATTGAACATTACTCCCGATCATCTTGACAGGTATGACCATAACATACAGAATTACATAGATTCCAAACTGAATGTTTTCAGGAATCAGGATGAGCAGGATTATCTCATCCTTAATGCCGATGACAGCAGGACTTCTGATAACATCAGCAATGCATCTGTAAATAAATTCTATTTCTCGCTGAATAAGGAAATAGAAAATGGCGCCAGTCTGCAGGATGGAAAACTAGTTTACAGGAACAAGGGCGTAGTTGAATATGAACTTAGCACAGATAAGTTCAGCCTGAAGGGTGAACATAATTATGCAAATGCAATGGCTGTGATTATCGTTGCCAAAATACTGAATCTTGATAATGAAAAGATCAGTGCTGCACTTGGAAACTTTCCCGGAGTAGAACACAGGCTTGAGTTTGTTCGCAAGCTGGATGGAGTAACATTTATAAACGATTCAAAAGCAACTAATGTAGACTCGGTATGGTATGCCCTTAGAAGTTTTGAAGAGCCGATTTTTTTAATTCTGGGAGGTAAGGACAAGGGGAATGATTACAATCAGATCAAGGATCTGGTAATTGAGAGAGTTAAGAAGATATATGCAATTGGTTCATCAGCCGATAAGGTTTTCAATTTCTTCCATGCGCTGGTAAAGGTGGAAATTAAACCAACCCTGGAGGATTGTGTGAATTCAGCAAGCAGCGAAGCAAGGGAGAATGATGTTGTACTTTTATCACCTGCCTGTGCAAGTTTTGATATGTTCAATGACTATGAACATCGTGGCAGAGTATTCAAAGAGGCAGTAAACAAATTATGAATCCAAAGTTTTTAAGCAGAATATTTACTATTTCTATTTTAGCTTTGATGATCATAGGCTCTGCACTTGTTTTAAGCGCCAGCAGCACCTATAGTGCTTTAAGGTTTCATAATAATTTATATCATTTATTCACAGCCCATATCATAAAGGTTGTAATTGCAATCGCGTTTTTGATCATATTTTCAGTAATTCCATATGATGTGTATAAGAAGCACAGTAAAAAAATAATAATGTTCGCTGCATTTTTACTAGTTGTGACTCTGATATTTGCTCCTAATGTTAAAGGCGCCGGCAGATGGATTAACCTGGGCTTTTTTTCGTTCCAGCCCTCCGAGGTTGCCAAGTTTTTGCTGATAGTTCACCTTGCATATCTTATTGAAAGCAAGGGTGAAGAATTAAAAAAATATAAAGAAGGATTGGCTTATCCGCTGGTATGGATTATTATTATAGCCGGACTAGTATTTATTCAGCCTAATGTGAGTACAAGCCTGGTAATAGCAACAATAGCATTTACACTATTGTTCATCGGGGGAGCAAGAATCTCCCACCTGATTGCTACAATAGGATGCGCGGGAATTGCGGCCGGAACATTTATGATGCTTTTCCACCATTCCAGGGCGAGAATATTAACTTTCATTCATAGTTTTGGTAACGGCGGAGAAATTAACCTGCAGGTTGCTCAGGCTAAAATTGCTTTAGGTAGCGGGGGATTGCTGGGATTAGGTCTGGGACAGAGCAGACAAAGTGACCTGTTTTTACCAGAATCTTACGGAGACTTTATTTTTTCAGTACTTGGTGAGGAGTTGGGACTTATTGGAGTAATAATAGTCCTGTTGATCTATATCATATTGTTTCTTGCCGGTATTATTATTGCTAAAAAAGCAAAGGACCGTTTTGGTCAGCTGCTTGCGTTTGGCATTAGTTACACGATAATTTTAAGTGCGTTTATAAATGCCGCAGTTGTAACAGGGATATTCCCGACTACGGGTATTCCTCTGCCATTTATCAGCTATGGCGGTACATCGATTATCATATTGTGCGCTTCTGCGGGAATAATTGTTAATATAGCTCTGCAGGCACACAAGACGAATTTAACCAAGGCTGCGGCAAAATGAAAAAAAACGGAAATAAATATCGCTTTCTGTTTGCAGGGGGAGGCACCGGTGGCCACTTGTTTCCAGCAATTGCAGTTGCAGAAAAAATTAAAATGCTGAAGCCGGAATCTGAGTTTCTATTTATCGGAACAAAGGCAAAAATTGAAGCTACTGTTGTTCCAAATCTCGGATATAAATTTAAGTCTATATGGATAAAGGGAATAGCCAGGAAGTTTGATGTAAAAAATCTGCTGTTCCCTGTAAAGTTACTGGTGGCTTCACTTCAGTCATTGTTTATTAACTTTAATTTTAAACCTGGGGTTGCAATTGGTTCCGGTGGTTATGTTTCCGGGCCTGCTATATGGGGAGCTTCAATTGCAGGTGCAAAGGTTATTTTATTAGAACAAAATAGCTATCCCGGTATAACAACGCGTCTACTAGAAAAAAAAGCAACTGAAGTTCATCTTAGTTTTGAAGACTCGAAGAAATACTTAAGAGATAAATCGAAATTGTATGTTACCGGAAACCCGGTCAGGTCAAGTCTTAACCTTATAAACAAGGAGGAAGCTCTTAAAAGCTTCGGGCTGACCCCTGGGAAAAAGACTCTGCTTGTATTAGGAGGCAGTCTTGGTGCCCGCACGATAAATGAGGCTGTTGCCAGGAATATAAAGTCATTTACGGATAACGATATTCAGATCATCTGGCAGACAGGAAAGAATTACTATGAGAATTATAAGGAGCTGCAGAATCCTTTAATATGGATGAATCCATTTATTGATAATATGTCAGCTGCTTTTTCTGCGTGTGATCTCCTGGTTTCAAGAGCAGGGGCAACTACAATTGCTGAAGTGACGATGCTTGGATTACCAACTATATTTGTTCCTTCACCAAACGTAGCGGCAAATCACCAGTTCTTAAACGCCAAATCACTTTCTGATAAGGAAGCAGCCATTCTGCTGCCTGACAATAAAGCCATAGAAGATCTGTTCAATCAGGTTCATGAGTTAATTAATGACAATAAGAAACTGGATTTACTTTCTGCCAACATCCGGAAGTTTGCAAAACCGGATGCAGCACTGATAATTGCACAAAATGCGATCAAATTAGCGGAGTCAAAATGACAACAGTTGACGCAGGCACAAGAAAGGTTTTTCGGTATAATTTATCGTTTTATTACCAATCGACCATAATATACTTTATTGCTCTCATTCTCTATGTTGTGGTCAAGGGTGAATTTATTGAGGATTCCTTCAGATTGATAATGCGCGACCCGGTAATCTATTTCTTTATTCTCATTGTATTGATTTCGTTGGTTAGTCTGCTTTATAATTTATACCTGAACAGGCACATTGAGATCACGGGAAGTGAGTTAATATTAAAAAAAGGTTCAAAGACAAGGGTCGTTAGGTTTTCGGATATCCAGAGTATAAGAATTGCAAAGGAAAGACGCCGTTTTAAGTCAAATTCCTTCAGTCTGGTCAGAATTAAAGTAATCCACAGGCGGCTTCCTCTGATAATAATTCCGTATGATTATGAGAATAAGAAGGAACTGATAGAAGCGTTGAAAAGAATTAAAAATAATATTGGGCATAAGGATAATGTTTAAGAATATAAAGAAATTACATTTTGTTGGCATAGGTGGAATAGGGATGAGCAGTATCGCTGAAATTCTGCTTAACCGCGGTTTTCGTATATCTGGTTCGGACAGATCTATGAGCGAAATTACACAGAGATTAAGTGAAATTGGTGTTGAAATTTATGAAGGCCATTCTCCAGACAACTTAAAGGATGTGGATGTTCTGGTTTATTCTTCGGCTGTGAACCTGGATAATCCAGAGGTTGAAGCAGCAATTGAAAGAAAAATTCCGATAATCAAACGCTCTGAAATGCTTGCCGAATGCATGCGAATGCAATATGGGATTGGAATTGCCGGCACACACGGGAAAACCACTACTACGTCGATGGTTGGCTTAGTTCTTACTGAAGGGGGTATTGATCCTACGATCATCGTGGGCGGAAAGCTTAGCAGTCTGGGTGGTACTAATGCAAGACTGGGTCATGGAGAGTTTATAGTCGTTGAGGCTGACGAATTCGACAGGACATTCCTGAAGCTGACTCCTACAATTGCAGCACTGACTACACTTGAAAAGGAACATCTGGATACGTATAAGGATCTGGATGACATAAAATCAGCTTTTGTTGAGTTTGCCAACAAGGTCCCATTTTATGGTTTTGTAGTACTTTGCCTGGATGAGCCTGCGCTGCAGGATATCATGCCGCTTATAAATAAAAAGATTATTACTTATGGTTTAACTTCTCAGGCCGATATCAGGGCAATTGACATTAAACACAGTGAATATTCCAGCACCTTTAATGTAAGATATCAGGGGAAGGTGTTAGGAGAAATAAAATTAAACATTCCTGGTCTTCATAATATAAAAAACTCACTGGTTGCTGTAACAGTTGCAACAGAGCTGGGAATCAGTTTTGAGACTATTAAAAAGTCCCTGGAATCATTTAGCGGTGTATACAGAAGATTTGAGACAAAGTACAACAAGGAACTTCTTGTAATAGATGACTATGCTCATCATCCGACAGAGGTTAATGCAACACTTTCAGGAGTAAGAAACGGATGGGACAGAAGACTGGTAGCAGTTTTTCAGCCGCATCTGTATTCAAGAACTAAGGATTTTGCATCTGAATTCGGCAGGTCGTTTTTGAATTCTGACATCTTTGTATGTACAGATATTTATCCTGCAAGAGAGATGCCCATTGAGGGAGTTACAGGAGAAATGATTGCTTCTGCAGCCAAAATGTTCGGGCATAAAAATGTGATATATGTTCCTGATAAGAACCAGGTGCCTGAAACCCTGATGAAATTAAAAAAGGATGGGGATATCATTATAACGATGGGTGCCGGTGATATATGGAAGTACGGGGAAAAGTTTGTTCAACTTCTTAAAGATGGTCAATAAATTTTCTGCACATGAAAAACAAAGGAAGGTTAACCGGAATACTAGTTTTTGTTGCATTGCTCCTCGGAGTGATATATTTATCCCTGTTTTCCAATACTGAAATAAAAAATAGTGTAGAAAAAATTGAATTAAGCGGAAATTACTTTTTATCTAAGCAAGAATATTTTAATTTTGCAAGGTTAAATAAAATTTCTGATTACAAGTTCTTAACTCTGCCAATAATTAAGTCCAGACTCGAAAAACATCCCTATGTTTTGAAAGCTGACGTAAGGTTTAAGGGGGAGAATACAGTAATCATAAACATAACTGAAAAAAAGTTTGAGGCGATTTTACTCAATGAATCAGAACAGTACCTGCTTAGTGATAATTTTCTGGTGATCCCGGTACTGCCTTATACTAAAAATATTGATCTGCCGGTGATTTCCAACCTCCGGCTGGATAAAAAGGTCAGGGGTTTTGACATCCTGAAAAATGATGATTCAAAGGCCGCCTTCAGGATTATTGAAAGTGCAAAACTCGTAAATATGAACATGTATTCGAATATATCCGACATTGATTTACGAAACGGGAAGGATATAATTCTCAGATTAAAAGGATATGACTTCCAGGTGATACTGGGACGGGGAAACGAAGCAGCAAAGGTAGTTTATTTTGACAGGATTTGGAATAAAATAAACAGCATAAATCAGCCTGTGAATGGCTTTATCAGTTATGTGGATTTAAGATTTGATAAATTAATTTATTTGGGTATGGTAAATTTAGATAGTGAAGTAAAAGGCGGTCAAGGATGAGAAAAAATATTATTGCCGGACTTGATCTGGGTACCACAAAGGTCGGCGCCATAATTGCTGAAAAATCCGAAAATAATATTGATATTCTCGGTTTTGGAGTTGCTCCCTCGGAGGGTCTGAACAGGGGATTAGTTGCTAATATTGCAAAAACTGCAGATGCTATCAAGGCAGCCATGGAAATTGCCAGTAACAGGGCAGGCATCGATCTCAGGGTATTGAATGTTGGCGTAGCAGGCGAGCACATTACAAGTCTGCGCCACAGGAATTACGTTACGATAAATAATGCCGACAGGGAGATAACCAAAGAAGATCTGGACAGGCTTGAGGCTGATGTCAGGACAATCAGAATTCCATCTGACAGGCAGATATTGCACATAATTCCGGAAGAATTTTCGGTCGATTACCAGGGGGGCATTGAAAACCCGATTGGAATGTGCGGCTCCAGGCTTGAGGCTGTAAATCACATCGTGCTGGCTTCAATTCCTGCAATACAGAACATAAAGCGTTCTGTCGAAAGAGCCGGTTATACTGTGCAGGATTATATTCTCCAGCCAATTGCTTCCAGTTCCTCAGTTCTGGAGGACAATGAAAAAGATCTTGGGGTAGTACTGATAGATATAGGCGGCGGAACAACGGATATAGCAATTTTCCATAAGAAGAGCATTAAACACACTAAAGTAATAGGCGTTGCGGGTAACCAGGTTACAAATGATATCAGGGAATCTCTGGGTATTGTTACCGAAGAGGCTGAAAAACTTAAGAAAGAATATGGATATGCTACTGAAGGCTCGATTATTAAAGATGAAGATATATATATAAAGGGTATTGGAGCCAGGGGAAACGTAAAGATTCCCATAAGTTTACTTACCCAGATTATAAGCGTAAGAATGAGGGAGTTATTTACGCTGATTGATAACGAGATCAGGCATACAGGCTTTAAGAGTAAAATTAAAGCTGGTATCGTACTGACAGGAGGAGGTTCGTTATTAAAGGGGTGTACTGAATTAGCTGAAGAGGTATTTGGACTGCCGACCAGAATAGGCGTTCCTCAGGATTTGGGCAAGGGGTTATCCGCCGAGATTGAGAGTCCGGAATTTGCAACAGTTGCCGGGCTGATTCGCGGGGTACCCGGTACCAGTTCAAGTGAAAGCACTGCTCCGGTCAAAATGAAAAAGGGGATGCAGGCAAATAAATTTTCAGATTTCTTTAAAAAGGTACGTGAATTTTTTGATGAGTTATAATAACCACAACAAGGAGGAAGTGTATGTCATTTTTTGCAACATTGGATCGTGAAAATCCTATGTCAGCGCAGCTAAAAGTAGTTGGAGTTGGCGGCGGCGGCTGTAATGCAGTTGAAAGTATGATTAAAAGGGGCTTGGCTGGAGTTGAATACATTGTAGTAAACACTGATGCACAGGTTTTAATTAAAAATAGCGCTACTCATAAAATCCAGGTCGGAACCAGTGTTACCAGGGGACTCGGAGCAGGAGCCGATCCTAATGTTGGGAAAAAAGCTGTTGAGGAAGACCGTGAGAAACTGACAAAAATCCTGGAAGGCAGTGATATGGTATTCATTACTGCCGGAATGGGCGGCGGCACAGGTACAGGCGGAGCACCCATCGTTGCATCTATTGCCAAGAGTCTTGGTGCCTTAGTCGTGGGAATAGTAACCAAACCCTTCAGATGGGAAGGTAAGAAAAGAATGATGAATGCTGAGCAGGGAATACAGGAGCTCAGACAATATGTAGACAGTCTTATTGTGATTCCTAATGAAAGACTATTAAATATTCTCGATCCCTCGATTTCAGCTAATCAGGCATTCGATAAGCCAAATGAAGTTCTTTATGAAGCAACCCGTGGTATTGCAGATATCATTACTATCGGTGGAATAATAAATGTTGACTTTGCCGATGTGCGTTCTGTCATGAGCCAAAGTGGTGAAGCCCTTATGGGATGCGGTATTGCCAGCGGTGAAAACCGTGCAATTGAAGCTGCTCAGAAGGCAATATCTTCACCTCTGCTGGAAGGTGTAAGCATTAAGGGAGCCAAGAATATTCTCCTTAATGTCACTGGTTCCAGCGCACTTACCATGCATGAAATTGACGAAGGCAATAAAGTAATTTATGATGCTGCTGGTGAAGAGGCTAACGTAATATTTGGGTGGGTAAACAAAGAAGAAATGAACGAATATGTATCATATACCGTCATTGCAACCGGTTTCGATACAACCAAAAAATATAAGGAGACTCCGGCCCCCGCTCCTAAGGCTGTACAACCAACAAGCAGTTTCACCTTCGGTGGATACAGCAGGAAAGAGGCTGAACAAAACGAATATAACTTTACAAAGACCGAAGATCTGGATATTCCAACTATCTTCCGTGTTAAAGGTTCTAAATCTGTTATTTTACCCGAGGAAGAGCAGATGCCTCAAAGCGGGTTCACAATTGACAAGATTGCAAACTATCAGCCTGAAGATAAAAGAAAGCAGGTTGAAGATGACCGTGATGATGAAGAAAGCTCATCATTCTTAAGAATGATGATGGACTAAGAATTTTGCCCCGGATACCGGGGTGAAAGAAAATAAAAAGGCTGGCTAGGATTTCTCCTTGTTGTGGTGACAAAGAAAAAGCGAAAAATGACTTCTTCCATTTCGCTAAATTGAAATCTGGCAGCCTTTTTTTATTTTAAATTATGCTTAAACTACTGCTACTGAGGCAGTTTATCCTTGCTCAGAGAGCTCACCAGTTTTTTCCTTACCAGTAAAAACAAAAGAATTACTACAACACAGATTCCTGAAACCAGAAATATGTGGCTATGCATACTATCCAGAATTATGCTCCACTTATCCCCGAAAAAGTAGCCGATCGACAGGAACCCTGCTGCCCAGATAAATGCCCCGATAAACGCAAACAGGCAAAATTCCCATATTTCAAGCTCAGAAGTGCCGGCAATTATGGCAAAAACGTGTCTGACCCCAGGAATAAAATAACCGACAAGTAAAGCCCACCTGCCGATTTTTTCAAACCAGTTATGAGCTTTTTCCAGTCTTTCATCTGTTAAATGTACATATTTGCCATACTTATGGATTACAAATAATCCGAATGTACGACCTATCGTATAGCTGATCGTAATTCCCAGAATACTGCCCAGGTAAGCTGAAAAGAAGGCGGGCAGGAGTTGAAGTTCCCCTTTATATACAAGAAAACCGGTAAGTGTCAGTAAAGTTTCATCGGGTACCGGGAGACCTACAATCCCGAGCACCAGTAAAACAAATATTCCTCCATAACCGTAATGGCTGATCCAATAGCTTATATTTTCCATAAATCCCAAATAGATAAAATTAGATAATAAAGGTAAAAATGAAAATGCAAAGATAATAGCATTTACTTCGAATTGCTTGAAAACAGGTAAAGTTTAATATCCGGGGTTGAATATTGTCGCATGAGTATAAGATCTGCCTGCAGATCCGAATACTTCTCGTATTCCAGATATTTGCGGTAATCTGAGTAAAAGGTTTTAAGACTGGAGGAGTCTGACGCCTGTTCAAGTGTTTTGGGGATTATGCCGTTCCAGTCGCGAGTGTGTGAAAATACTAACCAGGTCCTGTTTCTGTTATTAATAACCGGTTTAAGCATGGTTAAAATGCTATCCTTGTCTATCTGCGAATCTGTAGGATCAAATGAAAAAAGCTTCAGATCGGTCCTGTTTGTATAATAATCATACATATATCTGCATCCACCCGAATTGAAAATAACAAGATCCCCGGAGTTTGCATTTTCATCGAGGTATCTGATCGCGTCACGCCAGTTCTCCTTATTCCTTGTTGACCAGTCATTTACCATATTATAGGTTGAAAATATCACGATAAGAACGATCAGTGATAATCTTAAATAACGGGATGTTATATTGTTCAGACCCCGTGCAGCCAGAAAAATGAATGCTGCACATGAAGCCAGTGTGTATTTGACCAGAAAAATTGGCGAAAGAAACTGCGAGAGTATGAAAGGTATAAGAACGGGAAGTGACATCCATATAAATAAAAAATATGCCTCACCGGTATTGACCAGTGATAATCTGAATTCAATGTCTTCAAAATTCCCCGCAAATTTGCCCATGGCATTTACTTTTAATACGCGGGAGATTTGAAACACTGAAAAAACCAATAATGGAATCATAATCAAGGACATAAGCAGCGAACCGGAATATTCAATAAGAGCCTCAGGGATCTGAAATATGGAAGCCTTTGGAATCCAAAGGTATTTTTGTGCAACTATAAATTGACGGTACAATACAAAAAACCATGGAATGAATACCATTGCCGTCAGGGCCTGTACGGAAACAAATCTTATAAGATTATCCATGAACCTTCTCTTTGAATAAAAAGAAAGCGAAAAGAAATAGAAGACCTCTGCTGCCAGAATAAAAAAACTGTATACGTGAGTATGCAGCAATAGAATATTTGTTGCGAGATAGGGTATCCAGACATAATTTCCCCGGTTACTAAGCATTCTGAGAAGAAAATACATGGAAAGGATAGACAGAAGTACCAGCATTGAGTACATTCTGGTCTCCTGTGAGGCCAAAATATTCATATATGAAAAAGAGAAGAGAAAAGCGGCAAATATTCCTGTCTTTTTGTCGAAAATCAACTTTGCAAAGACATATGCGGCCCAAATACCCAATACTCCGAAAA
This sequence comes from Ignavibacteriales bacterium, assembly GCA_050258815.1. GTDB lineage: Bacteria > Bacteroidota > Ignavibacteria > Ignavibacteriales > SURF-24 > JAAXKN01. The sequence goes on along the minus strand of JBLMZM010000177.1, from coordinate 18,757 downwards.
CAACAGAAAGCATTCTGACCGCGATCTCTCCATATCCAAACACTGATGTCCAGAAATGCAGCAGAAAATAATACAGTGGAGGATGAAAATCATACGATGTCTCAGTTATAATTCCCCCAAGTGACATTTTTGCCAGCCGGACCGAATATATCTCATCGAAGGTGAGGCTTTCAGCACCAATGTTAATTATTCTCAGCAATATCCCACTTAAAATTATAACGGGCAGAATAATCTTAAATGGTTCTGACGTCAGAACCCTGACTGGCTGCAGGGAATTCTTAATATCTTTGTTTATCATTCATCCAAGAGATTTAATCATAATTACTAAACATTTGAAGACCAGGGTAAGAAGAACAGTTAATCAACTGAAATGAGCGGTCATACTCCTACCGGTAATATCCAAAACTGTCATGTTAAAGTAATATAATTAAAAAAAATCCCATATCAATTAAAAATTTTCCGCATTCTCTTAAATGACATTGCGGGAAATGTAAATACGGGTGGGCAAAAGAGACACCAATCACTGTACTGCTTTATATACACCAGTCGGGGTCCTAATGCTGAAAATGATAAAAAACCGGGATTTATTTCTGGCACCAGAATTGCATTTTGAAGTACAGATCAGTCATAAAACTAATGGGGTCCACAATGAAGACGATTATTAAGTTGGTATCAGGTGCATTTTTTACAGTTGTTGTATTATTATTAAGCGGTTGTAATATGCACAATCCATCCGAATACAATTATACACCTCCCGAAATCCCGACAGGAGTGTATTCAATTAATGGGGATAACAGGGTAGACATTTACTGGGATAATCCTCATGATAAAAACGTAGCCGGATTTAATGTCTATTATAGTTCAACATACGACGGTAAATATACTCAGATAGGCAGTACAGAGTCTAATCATTATATTGACTATGATGCAAAAAATGGCGACACGTATTACTACGCTGTGGCATCATATGACTACGATGGAAACGAGAGCGATTTGAGTTATGAGGATGTTCATAACACCCCCCGCCCTGAGGGATTTAATCAGGTGATTTTTGATTACAGGAAATTTCCTGACAATTCCGGCTATACTTTTACTTCATATAGCGTTGTGCCATATGATGATAAAAACGCGGATTTCTTCTTTGAATACTTCCAGGGTAAATTTTACCTCGATGTATATGAAGATTCTGATATTCAGGATTTGGGACCAACACGGGATATCTGGGATATACAGACTGCTCCTGTAAACGGCTGGTCACCTACAAAGGATACTACCGCAGTTGTTGGGCATACATATATAATCTGGACATGGGATAACCACTATGCAAAGGTAAGGATTTCGAATATTACTAACGAAAGAATAACTTTTGACTGGGCTTTCCAGACGGTTAAAGGCAACAGGCAGTTAAAAAGAGCAGTTGTATCTGCAGATGACAGGAAACTCGGGTTTGACGCAAGCAAGCATCACAGAAGCTTAAAATAGTAAAATTCGTTAAAATACAGTATTTAGTCCTTTAATTTAGTGAAAATAGAATAAAATTGTCCGTAAACTGAAAAAGCATACTTTTTAGTATGCTTTTTCTGTATTTGGTTTTTATATTTGGATAGATGTTTAATTTTTGATTCAGGTTTAATGATACGGAAGATATTTTATATAGTTATTTCTTTGAGTATTATCATGATACCTGGTAATAGCTATTATCCCCAATCATTTAATTCTAAGGGCCATGTAAAAGAACAGAAACCCGTAGGTGACTCTCCAAAGGTAATATTCTCCAAAATAGAAGAAGGAATTGCGCTCAGGAAAGTTGAAACTTTCGCTGAAAGCCTTGGATCCCAGACCTATTTGAGTTTATCGAACGGAATAACGGGATACTTCAGTTCGGCACACGTATTTTATATCCTGCAGGATTTTTTCCGTATTTACAAACCTATTAATTTCCGATTTTTAACGATGAATGACAGGACCGAGAATCCTTATGCTTCAGGTTCTTATAAATTTGAGTCGAAGGGAATCAGGGGAACTGCACAGGTCTATATTTCATTAAAGTTAATTGGAAACAGCTGGAAAATTTCTCAAATTACAATCAACTGATGCTACAAAAAATAAAATATATATTGAAGAAATATATATTGGAGGGTCAGCGGAAATATTTTTCCGTATTCTATGCAGCCGTTCTAATAATCCTTGGGATCGGTATCATCTCTCCGGTTATAATCGAAAAAAGGCAGCAAAACTGGGCTGAAGAACTGAACAATGTAGTTTCTTCGATGGAATCCTCTGTCGTTTCCTATATAAAAGCCGAACAGGCAAAAGTTCTCAATGATAATGTAAAGCTGCAAAATAGCATAAGGGACCTGCTGGGTCAGAAAAAGATTCCGCTGAATAAATTGATTGAGTCCATAAACAATAAAGCATTTTCAGGCTATTCTGTTGAAATCTTCAATGAAAATGAACAATTGATTGCATGGACTGAAAATATTGCCATACCGGAGGAGAATTTTTTCCCTCTGAATTTTGATCCCGGGGAAATCCACTTTTTCAGATCAGGCCTCTTTGCTTACCTGTCAATAACAGATACGATTAGTGCCGGAGGCAAAACGTTTTATGAAGCTATCAGCCTTCCTGTTGAAAAATATTATCACGTTCAGAACAACTATTACATACCCGTAAGTCTCAGCGACAGATTCTCACAAAAATACCTGACTTCCTTTGAGGCCGACTATTCTCCTGCTGCCCGTATTACTACTGATGGGCGCAAGTATTCTATTGTCATAGAAAGCAATAAGAACAAACCCATTGGTGTTGTCACGTTTCTAAAACCATCCAGGGAAGAAAACCTGGCAAACCTGAAAGAGCTGTTTTTTAATCTGCAGTCAGTTTTTGCAATAATAGGCGTAATAGCCCTTTTGCTCGGTTTCTATAAGGATGTAAAGAAGTTCAGAAGCCAGCTATTGAAAACTACTGTTGTAATATTATTCCTGGCGCTTGTAAGATTTTTACTCTTTTTTCTCGAATTCCCTGCCAAATTTCTGGAGGGACCACTTACTAATTCCTCCTATTTTGCCTCCTCATTCGGGGCCGGAATAGTGAAATCTCCGCTTGAATTCTTCATTACGGTTGTTTTTGCCTTAATAATCTGCATCGATGTATTTAATAGTATCTGGAGCAATGTAAAAGAAAAGAGTAATGGATCCGGGCAGGAAAGCAGGAATTACATGTTATATGGAATCCTTTTGATACTATCTGCAGCATTGTATCTGATATTCCTGAGGGGGCTCGGTGCCTCAGTTAAAAGTGCTGTTTTTGATTCTTCTCTCAGATATTTCAGGGAACCCGGACTGCTGCCCGATTTTCCAGCCGGACTGATGCAGTTTAACGTTCTTTTGCTGGGTATAGGGTCTGTCCTTATATCCTTATCAATAATTATGATTATGATTTATTATTATCCGGCAAAAGACAATAAAGGAATAAAAAAAGGATTTCTGGTGCTTTTTTTGCTGTTCCAGGTGTTTGGACTTATTTTCGACCTGATACAGGTCGATCCTCAGGGCACCCATCTTATAAGGCTGCTCTATATTACTTTTACTTTCTTACTGGCCTATAAGATCTATTTTGAACAGGGTAAGGTATTATACAATTACGTGTACTTTGCACTGGTAGCTTCGGTAATTTCAATTAGCATGCTCAATTTTTATAATTCCCGCCTTGAGAGGGAATCATTAAAAACTACGACATATGAACTTACCAGGACAAACGATGACTGGCTGGAATTTTTAATCAGGGAAGCCCTGATGAATGCTGTACGGGATAATGAAGCAATTGATGCCTTAAAAGAACAGAAAACCAATTTTGAAACTGCTGCTTTTTCTATCTGGTCCCAGAGTTCCCTGCAGCGTGAAGCCATGAGGTCTGCCATCACATTCCTGGATAAAGAGAAAAGAATATTGGGCAGCTTCGGTGTTGATCTAAAGCCTATGTACCGTATAAATCCGATGGTACTGAATTATGAGGGCGAGGAAATGCGGGTCTTTAATAATTATACCCCTGAACAGTTGAATGGTAAGATTGTATCGGGTATTATCCCAATTAAAGAGGATAACGTCGTTCTTGGATATGTTGTAGCGTCCCTCATGTACAATCCCAATAAATACAGGGCTAATTCTCTGCCGCCATTTCTGTCTTCCAGCTTTAATTCAATTAATTCCATTGTAAACTTCGAAAATCTCAAGATATTTGATTTTATCAACAACAAGCTGATTAATGTATTCGGGGATATTACCCCGGCCGACTGGCACACGGAAAATATTGTAAATGCAGATTTTCATGATAATGAAGCCTGGATTACATTGAATATTAACAATGAAAATTATACTACATATATTTTCCGGGAAATTAAAGAGGATAATACCAGAATACTGGCTGTTGCGCTAAAAGAAAAAAACCTTTCCTGGAGTCTGTATAATTTTTTTAAAATATTTTTCATCCACAGCATTTTTATTATTGTATTGCTGCTGTTCATTTATTTCCTTCAGGTAAATAAAACAGGATTTGCAAAATATACTTTCAGAACGCAACTTTTGGCAGCGTTTCTGTTTATCTCACTCCTTCCTCTGCTTTTTATGGCATTCTATAACAGAAATCTGACAGCTGAAAAGAATAAAGACATTATCTTGCTTAAGCTAGCGCAAAACTCCTCGAATATTGAAAGCTATGTTAAGGACCACCTGCTTTCGGATAAAAACAGGCCGGTTAGGGTTGTATTTGCAGAAGCCTCCCGTGACCTCAGCCTTGATTTTGAGATTTATTCGGATAAAAGACTGATTTACAGTTCCAAGGAGGAATATTACAGGGCAGGGATTTTACCTGAAATAATTGATCCTGTAATATATGACAGGTTAACATACCAGGGGTTCAAGGAATTCGCAATGACCGAAAGTGTTGAGGCATTCCGCTATAACTCATTCTATAACAAGGTTATTTTTGATGGCCGGGAATATACATTAAAGGTAACCGATCTGTTTAACAGAATGCCGCTACCTATAACCGGTGAGGAAATTGATATCTTTCTTTTCGGAAGCTATTTTTTTGCAACTTTTTTAGTTATTATTATTAGTACTCTGCTGGCAAACAGGATTTCCTCACCCATAAGAGAACTGACGAAGGCTACCTCTTCGGTGGCAAATGGGGATCTGAGTTTTGAAATCAGAAATACTCAAAAAGGGGAGATCAGAGATCTCATCAACGGATTTAACTCCATGATCAAAGAACTTAAGAGAAGCCAGAATGAGATTGCACAAATGGAGAGGGAATCGGCATGGAAAGAAATGGCCAGACAGGTAGCCCATGAGATAAAAAACCCTCTTACGCCAATGAAGCTGGCAGTTCAGCACCTGATAATAGCATATAAGGATAAATCTCCGAAGTTTGATGCAATTTTCGACAAGGTATCCAAAACCATTATTGGCCAGATTGATACATTGAGCAATATTGCCTCGGAATTTTCAAGTTTTGCAAGAATGCCGAATATTAAAATGGAGAAGTTTGATCTCGCTGCAATAGTTCACGAAGCCTGTGACCTGTACGTTGATGAAAACGTCAAAATAGGAATAAACATTGCGGAAGAACCGCTGATTATGGAGGCAGACCGGGATCAGCTAAAAAGAACAATCATAAACCTTATAAGAAATTCTGTTCAGGCAGGTGCAACAATTGTTTCACTGAATGCTTTTGCGACTGCTGAAAATATTAATCTCGAGATTGTAGATAACGGAAGGGGAATCCCGGAAGAGATGTTGAGCAGGGTATTTGAGCCCAATTTTACTACTAAGAAAAGAGGGATGGGTTTGGGATTAAAAATTGCTAAAAAATTCATGGAAGGGATAAGCGGGAATATTGATATCGTCGAATCAACAGAAAACGGTACAAAGATATTACTCCAATTCATAAAAATAAAATAGTAATGCATCAGATTACTCCTCACCAGAGAGCTGCCCTGGATTACAGGACGCATATATCCCTGACTGCAAATGCGGGTTCCGGCAAAACTTTCGTACTTTCCAGACGCTATGTTGAAATTGCTCTGAATGAAGATATATCACTTCGGAATATAGTCGCTATCACGTTTACAGAAAAAGCTGCCAGTGAATTATACAAAAAGATCTCTGATGAGATCTCCGGCCGGTTACTGGTTTCTAATGATTTTAAGGAGAAAAGGAAACTTGAAAAGATAAGAAGGCAGCTGGTTTCAGCAAATATTTCTACTATACATTCCTTCTGCATTGATCTTCTGCGCGAATTTCCTGTTGAAGCCCAGCTTGATGCCGGGTTTATTCCTATTGATAACCATCTGACAAATGAACTTATTGATCTGAGCATTGAAGAAGTAATCAGAAACTCACTTAAAGATAATGAGAGTGCGAATGATCTGAAATACTTAATAAGGATCTTTGCCTCCAGGGATACCTTTGCCAAAGCACTTAGCTCGCTGATTCAAAAAAGAAAAAACATTCTTAAACTTTCCAATGAGATATATTCAAAGACTGAAGATGAGATCAGCCGGTTTTTTCATGATACTTTTGAAAAAAATCTGTCTTTAATACTCTTTAAAAACAGGGATAAGGTAATCGAATGCATAAAGGTAATTAACCATACAGTACTGGTTAGTAAACCTGATAATCCGGCTGCTCAGGAAATTGAAGTTTTGCTGAAACAACTAGCTGCAGCAGCTGAACTCAAGGATGTTTTTCAAATCCTGGAGGGACTAAAAAACAAGCTTTTGACCGGCACTCTGAAGCTAAGACAGCAGGGCTATCTGAAAGCGGGCAGAGAAGGCCTTAAAGACCAAATTGATATTATTGAAGAGTATTTCACTGACCTGGATAATTTCCAGCTTACATATGAAGATTCATCAGCTGAGCTTGAGCTTGCACGTTTTGGGAAAAAACTCGTCAAAATTTTCAATCATACCCTTTCAGTTTACAACAGCAAAAAACGGCAGAATGGTTATCTCGATTTTGAAGATATTCTGATATTTTCCCAACAAATTCTTTGCAGACCTGATGTCTGTAAAAAACTGCATGAAAAATATCATTACATAATGATTGATGAATATCAGGATACCAACGAGATCCAATATGAAATATTTATGCCGATACTCGAATATCTCAGAAAAGGGAATCTGTTCATAGTTGGAGATGAAAAACAAAGCATTTATATGTTCAGGGATGCCGAGCTGAATATTTTTAACCGTACAAAGCGTGAGATTTCACAAATTTGTGGTCAGGATAGCCTGCTCAATCTGCCCGATAGTTTCAGGATGGCGCCTGCGATCTGCCTTTTTACAAATTTTATCTTCCGAAAACACTTTTCTGACCCGGACCCCGCCTATAATGAAGTCGGCTGCAATGACCTTGTCTGTGCAAAAGATGAAGGGACTCCGGGAAGGGTGGAAATACTTCTGGCCGGGAAAGGCAGGAGTACAGAAGCCGAACTGGTTGCTGCTAAAATACTTGAATTGCAGAACGGCGTTCAGCAGATGGCTGACACTGAAAAGTTTAATCTGGATGAGATCGCAATACTCTGCAGGAAGAGGCGTTCATTTGAAGAGTTAGAAATGGTTTTCAGCAAGTATAAGATCCCATATACAATTGTAGGCGGAAAGGGTTTTTATCAGAAACAGTTTGTCATGGACATTTTTAATTATCTCCAGTTCCTTTTCAACAGGGACAATGATGCTGCTCTGGTAGGCATTCTGCGCTCTCCTTTCTTTACACTATCAGATGCGGAAATATTTGAAATATCCCTTTGTGAAAAGCCAAATTTCTGGGAAAATCTAAGGGCATACTCTGCTAAATCGGCCAAAATTCAGGAAATTGTTTCCATACTTTCAGAAAACCTCCTGCTGGTGCATGAGTATGATCTAACTTCATTACTGCGAAAAATTATAAGAGAAGGGAGTTATATTTCAGTTTTATCCTCCAGGCCAAACGGAGCGCAGGAACTCGCAAATCTGGAGAAACTGATCACTGTTTCCGGCAAATTTTTTGAAACAGGATACAAGACAATATATGACTTTATTAATTACCTCGAAAATGCCATTAACAACGTCAATGATGAAGAGCAGGCATCCGTAGCACCTGAAAATAACTCGGTAAAAATAATGACGGTTCATCAGGCAAAGGGACTCGAATACAAGGCGGTTTTCCTTTATGCCTGTCACGACCATTCCCAAAGTGATTCAGTCAAAGCAAAATCAGTCAGTGTCGATAAGGATTTCGGTCTTCTGACTTCAGTCCCATTAAATGGCAATTTATTTGAGGACTATAAATCTGCTCCCATTGTTTTGTTGCACAACTTTATTTCAAAAAAGAAGAACCTTGCCGAGATAAAAAGACTTCTGTATGTAGGAGTAACGAGAGCAAAAAATTTTCTTTTTATTTCTGCCTCACACTCCGGTTACAAATTCCACGAAGAATCATTCATGAACCTTATTATTCAGGCCATTCAGTTAAGGCTACCCGGTGAAAAGGCGGAAATTAACTTTGACCTCAGCTTTCTTAAGGCAGGAGAGGAGGGGTATTCCAACTACATCCGGAAAATGACTCTTGAAATACCCGTGATAAATGATATCAACAATGTTCCTGCAGTTGAACCAGGCCAGCCTTCATTTGCGTTATCAGGTAAAAAACTGATGATAAACAATATTGAGGATACCCCGGAAGGAGAAATCATATCTGCCACCAAAATTGCCGTATATACGCAGTGTCCCCTGAAATACTACCTTACTTATGAGCTGGGATATGGCAAACTGTTCAGGTATTTTAAGCCGGATTTAATATCTTATGATCTTAAAACCAGGGAGGAAGAAGACAATCACCTGTTTACAGATATAAAAGGAAAGGTCATCCATGCAGTGCTGGAAAAAGAATTATTACCTTCACAATGTGGTAATATGATTGCTGAGTTAATTAAAAATGAGCTTAGCTTTTCAGAGGCTACGGATGAGAACATTACAGCATTGAAAAATAACATAAGCAGGGATCTTGACCGGTATTTTAATTCAAAGATATTTTCAGAGCTAAGTTCATATGCTGTCTATAGAAATGAGTTTAAAATACAGTGCCGGGAGAGCGATTATTATCTCTTTGGAATTATTGACCGATTGATTATTTCGGATGATAGAGCTATAATTGTAGACTTCAAGTCAGACGAAATATCTGCGCATGAAATTAACGGCAGGGCAGAAAGCTATCTTCCACAGCTGAAATTTTACGCATATCTGACCGGCAGGCTGTATCCTCAAATCAACAGTATTGAGGTCTGGCTGGTATTTATTAGGTTTCCCGATGAGGCCGTAAAGATAACTCTGAGCAAAGGTGAACTGGAGGCAATCGGTATAGAGTTAAACGGAGTAGCAGACAGGATAAGAAATAGGAAATTTGCAGGAAACCTGTTCCATTGTTCAAACTGTCACTATTCGCATAAAAACGGAAAGTGCATTAAAAGCTAAGCATTATTTATCATTTCGACGGGTAAAAATTGGATATTCTTAACATTATGGGCGGGGATGAAAACGTTTCCGGCTCCTGCAGAATTAAAGTTAAAGCAGGATTTCTGCGCCGGGGTTTGTCTTTTTGCATAGATCATCTTATTATATTTATTTTAATACTTGCATCCATTAACAAATTTTTTAATTTGTTTTTATATAAAATTGATTTTTCCTCTTGGATATTTGCCCTAATTGTTACTATTATTGTTATAATAATTGAAATATATTTTATAGCATTTGAGTGGTTCTGGAAAGGAACGACACCCGGGAAGTGGCTCTTAAAGATCAGGGTGGTTAATGATAATGGTGGTGAACCGGACCTAAATTCCATTTTGGTACGAAATTTTTTGAGGTGTATATATTTTATTCCGCCTTTTTTTATTTTACCAGATATTATTTGTATGATTTTTAATAAAAGCAATAAAAGAATCGGAGATATTATTGCCGGAACTTATTGTGTTAAGATGACCCTGCCGCGGGAGCTATAGCTATCTTAGATGAACAATATTCCATAATGTGTCAGAGACTGTAAAAGAAACTGATTGTCGAAAATATTAATGATTAAGGAGAAAAAATGAAAAGCAAGGTCACTCAAATCAGGGAGATGTCGGTTATTGAAAAGGAATTAAACGCCGGACGTTTAGGGGTACTCGCTTTTAATAGTGAAGATGAGGAAATCATTCAAACTGTTGAGCCGTTTCTTTATGCAGATAAAAACATATATTTCTTTTTTGAAGAAACTGATGAAATATATTCTCAGATTATTTACGAGAACAATGTCAGTTTTACTGTTTATAAGACGGATAATCAGAAAAAAAATGCAGAAACAGCTTCTTCATATAAATTTGTTCAGGTTAAATGTCTCGGTACTATAAAAAAAGTTGACGAAATAAAAACAGCTGAAGAATTATACAGGCAATTTGTTAAAAAGTATACCTCAACGACCGATGAGGAGAGAAATGAGTCTCTCAGCGGCGTGAGGGCAATATTTATTGATACAGAAGAAATACAGGCCAGTGATATTCAGGGGTTATAAATTCGAAATACCTGCAAATAATCATCTTATTTCCTTCCGTAAGTTAAAATAAAAAATTCTTTGATGAATTTTTAATAAAAGTATTATAAATTGTGACCTGAAATTATTCCAGGTGGATTGATTTTGTGAGATATTACCGGTTAAGTGGAGAAGTTTCCATTTTTCCGGGTCATATTTGGATTCATCCGCACAGGTAAACACGTTTATAATATTAATTCTTTTCCGGAGCAAATTCATGTTAAATTATGTATGGCTTGCTTTAATTGTTCTGGGTATTGGGGCCGCAGTCAGTACCGATCTGGTGGAAAAAAACAGCAATAAATATCAAAATAACACTTCTATTCCTGTTACTCTCAGGCTTTCCGAGCCATTTAAGACCGATTCAACAAAGACCTATAATGCCAAAATGTTTATTGATGCTTCTACTTTCAACAAGTATTATGCAGATGGAATCAATAAGAATGTGTCACAGTCTGTTAAAGTGACATATGATAAAAACAAAAAGAGCACCAGCCTGTTCATGAAAACAGATGATTCCACGCCAAAGATATGGAAACAGATGGCCAAAGTGACCGGCAAAGAGGATGATCTTAATGGTAAAGTAAACCTTTACAGAATAAATGGTGATTCAACTGCAGCAGCCGGGGTTGTATTTGAAGAGGTATCATTTGCAAAAATGAAGGATGTTACTAATTCGGCTCTGGATTATGCCGGGCGTGCGGTTAACATTGCCCTTGAACTTATTGGAATAATGGCCCTGTGGCTGGGAATAATGAAAGTGGCCGAGGAAGCCGGACTGATATCGATAATTGCACGGGCTTTGAAACCGGTGACAAAATTCCTGTTTCCTGATGTGCCAGCAGATCATCCGGCAATGGGATCGATGATCATGAATATTTCGGCTAATATGTTAGGGTTATCAAATGCGGCTACTCCTTTTGGCCTGAAGGCAATGGAAGAACTTGATAAACTAAATCCTGAAAAGGGAACTGCTACAAATGCCATGTGTACTTTTCTGGCAATTAACACAGCCGGTTTAACTTTTATTCCCGCTACGGCAATTGCAATTCGTGCTGCTTCAGGCAGTAGTGACCCTGCTATTATAATAGGAACCTCAGTGTTCGGAGCTATTTGCGCGACTATAGTTGGTATTACTTCAGCTAAAATAATGGAGAAATTTTCGGTAAGAAAAGGTGAAGGCTCTGCATGGCTTAAATCGAATTTTAAGGGAATCGGAATATTTTTTGCCGTGTTAGTACTGATTGCGTTGGTAATCTCAACCGGTGCAGCCGCTGTATTTGGCACAATATTCAGTTTTGTGAGTCCTACTCTCTTTAAGGATATAGTACAGATAATTTCAATAATTGCAATTCCTGGCCTGATTCTGATATTCCTGGGCTATGGGTTTATGAAGAAAGTCAAAGTTTATGAAAAATTTATTGAGGGAGCCAAAGAAGGTTTTAATGTTGCAATCAGAATAATTCCGTATCTTGTAGGTATGCTGGTGGCAATAGGTATTTTCAGAGCCGGTGGCGCAATGGATTTCCTGATTTATCTTATCCGTCCTTTAACTGATTTAATCGGTATGCCGGCTGAGGCGCTTCCCATGGCTTTGATGCGCCCGCTTTCAGGCAGCGGTTCACTTGGAATTATGGCTGAGACAATTGCTGTACACGGGCCTGATTCAATGATTGGTATTTTGGTTTCTACTTTTTACGGCAGCTCTGAAACTACATTTTACGTCCTGGCCGTTTATTTTGGTTCAGTCGGTATTGCCAGAACAAGACATGCGCTTGCTGCTGGCCTTTTAGCTGATCTGGCTGGAGCACTGGGAGCCTTATTTATTGTTAAACTATTATTCGGATGATAAAATGAAAGTATTTATAACACGACAACTTCCGGGCAGCTCAGTTGACCTGCTTATTAAAAATGGTTTTGATGTTACTGTTTTCGGCAAGGACAGGCAGATTACAAAACAGGAACTGGTTAAATATGCAAAGGATGCCGATGGCATAATTTCGCTGCTGAGCGATAAAATAGATTCGGAAGTTATTTCGCGCCTGGAAAATTGTAAGGTAATCTCAAATTATGCTGTTGGGTATAATAATATCGATATGAATGCAGCCCGGGCAAAGGAAATTGTAGTCACCAATACACCCGACATACTTACCGATGCGACAGCCGATATAGCAATGTCGCTGATACTTGCCTGCTCGAGGCACATTGTTGCAGGCGATATGTTAGTCAGGGATAATAAATTCAAAGGATGGGCACCGGAGTTACTGCTAGGCATTGAATTAAAAGGTAAGACACTGGGAATTGTTGGTGCCGGAAGAATTGGTATGGCAACCGCAGTAAGGGCAAAGGCTTTCGGGATGAAAATAGTGTATTTCAGCAGGTCCAAAAATGAAACATTTGAAAAGGAAACGGGGGCCAAAAAACTATCCCTGGCGGCACTGATGAAGACCTCTGACGTAGTATCACTACACATTCCGCTTACAGAAAAAACAAGGTTACTCCTTGATAAAGATCACCTCAACATGTTGAAAAAAACTGCAATTTTAGTAAATACTGCCAGAGGTGAAGTCCTGGATGAGAAGGAATTAGTAAAAATGCTGAAGCAAAAGAGTATTTTCTCAGCCGGGTTTGACGTATATCAGAATGAACCAGATTTGAATAAAGAGCTCCTAAAGTTAAAAAATGTCGTATTGCTTCCGCATCTGGGAAGTGCTACATTTGAAGCCAGGACTAAAATGGCGGATCTTTGTGCAACAAATGTAATTAATGTCCTCAAAGGCAAAAAACCGGTTACACCGGTACAATAAATTGCGAACGGGGGATCTGTGGTCCCCCGATTTACCCTTCATCATCAGTTCTGCCGTGTTGGAAATAGTTTATTTTTATGACTATCTTGCATAGGAAAAAATCCATTTATAAACTGAGAAGCACTAAAAATGAGAATAGGTATACCAAAAGAAACAATACTGGAAGAAAAAAGGGTTGCGCTTGCCCCTGCAGGTGTTGATGCTCTGGTAAAATCGGGTCATACCGTATTTATTGAAAGTTGTGCAGGAGCCGGCAGCAATTTTTCTGACGAAGAATACAGAAAGGTGGGAGCCACTGTTGTCTACAATACAGATGAGGTTTACAAAAGAGCAGAGCTAATAACAAAAGTAGCTCCTCTTACGGAAACTGAGGCATCCATGCTGCAGGAAGATCAGATTGTCTTTGCATTTCTGCATCTTTCGATTGGGAAGAAAAAGACACTTGAAACCCTGATGGCCAAGAAAATCACTTCAATTGGATATGAGCTCATTGAAAAGGATGATCATCTTCCGGTACTTCAGTCAATGAGTGAAATTGCAGGACAGATTGCTATTCAGGTAGCTGAAAGATATATGGAAAGCAGTCTGAAGGTGAGCCGCGGTGTGCTGATGGGAGGTATTACAGGTGTTGCCCCTGCTGCAGTGGTTATCCTGGGTGCCGGAGTTGTAGGAACAAATGCTGCAAGGGCCGCTCTTGGAAGAGGAGCTCAGGTTATAATTTTGGATAAGGATTTAAATAGGCTTAAGAGAATTGATAATTTGTTTCAGAAAAGGGTTACTACTGTTGTGGCAAACCCATACACAATTTCGAGGGGTGCCAAATTCGCGGATGTGTTAATTGGTGCAGTATTGATAAAGGGTGAAAAGACCCCGCACGTTGTTACTGAAGAGATGGTAAAGGCGATGAAGAAAGGTGCTGTTATTGTGGATGTTTCTATAGATCAGGGCGGTTGTGTAGAGACCAGTTATCCGACAACAATTTCAGACCCAATTTTCATTAGGCACGATGTAATTCACTATTGTGTCCCCAACCTGCCAGCCCTGGTTTCAAGGACAGCAAGTTATGGTCTTACAAATGCGTCTCTGGAATATATACTTAACATCGCAGATAATGGTCTGTCCAATGCACTTATAGGTGATACGGGGCTTTGCAATGGAGTATGTACCTACAATGGTTTCTGTTCAAATGAAAACATAGCCGAAATATTCAACGTTGAGTATAGGCGGCTGCATGTCTTTTCCAAAAACTAATTCGTGAAAATTTATGATATTTGAAGAATTAAAAGTAGGTCAAGTGAAAACTGCAAGCTGGTTAAATAACTATAACTCGAAATTAATGACATCAGATGAAGCCGTTAAGGTAATTAAATCTGGTGATAACATCGTTGTACAACCAGGATGTGCCGTGCCAATGGAACTGGTAAGGGCTATGGTCAGGCGCAAGGATGAACTGGAAAACGTAAATATTTATCACATTCTGACGGTTGGTCCCGTTCCCTATCTGGAGCCGGGAATGGAGAAGCATTTCAGGCATACAGCCTTTTTTATTGGCGGTAATTCCAGACGGGCTGTAAATGAGGGGCGGGCCGATTTTATGCCCATTTTTCTTTCTGAAGTCCCATTGTTATTTAAAAACGGTATAATTAAACCGGACGTGGCTCTGATTAATGTATCTCCTCCGGACGAGCATGGCTTCTGCAGCTATGGGGTAGATGTTGGGACAATCAAGACACCCGCAGAGAAGTCGAAAGTAATTATTGCCCAGATAAATAAAAAAATGCCCAGGGCCCTGGGGGATTGCTTTATCCACATCAACAAGATTCATTATATGGTTGAATTTGATGAGGATATTCAGGAACTTCCACAGGTAGATTCGGACCTGAATGAAGATACAATGGCTATCTATAAGAATATTGGTCATTATATTGCCGACTTAATTGAAGATGGCTCTACCCTGCAATTGGGTATTGGCGCAATTCCCGATTCTGTGCTGGGATTTTTAAAGAATAAAAAGGATCTTGGAATACATACAGAAATGTTCTCCGACGGTATTATAGAACTGGTGGAAGAGGGTATCGTAAATAATGAAAAGAAAACCCTTCATCCGGGAAAAATCATTGCCGGGTTTGTTTTGGGAACAAAAAAGACTTACGATTTTATAAATAATAACCCTATTGTGGAATTTCACCCGCAGGAGTACGTTAATGATCCTTTTGTTGTGGCAAAAAACAATAAAATGGTTGCTATTAATTCTGCCATTGAAGTTGATCTAACCGGCCAGGTCTGTGCTGATTCTATTGGTACAAAATTTTACAGCGGAATCGGCGGACAGGTTGACTTTATGAGGGGTGCCTCCCGTTCCGAAGGTGGTAAACCTATCATCGGTTTACCTTCAACAACAAAGGATTTTAAGATATCACGTATAGTCCCTTCGCTCAAACCGGGCGCTGGTGTCGTTACTTCCAGAGGGGATGTCCATTATGTTGTTACTGAATATGGGGTTGCACATCTTTATGGTAAAACCATAAAAGAACGAGCAAAGGCATTAATTGAAATTGCTCATCCAGCCTTCAGGGAAGAACTGACCCGCTATGCCAGGGAAAATTTTAAGATTTAATCTATGGTAGCTGTAATTGGCGATATTCACGGGTGCTTTTATACGTTTGAAGCGCTTTATGACAAAATCAGGCTTAAATATCCTGGTATTGAGCTGTATTGCGTAGGTGATCTGGTTGACAGAGGAAAAAACAGTTACGAAGTACTAAAATTCTTTATAGATAATAATATTAAGTTCACCCCCGGGAATCATGATTATATGTTTTATGCATTTATCCGGGAACCTGAGAGTCTTTTTGCCAGGTCTTGGGTTTATAACGGCAATGAGGCTACTTTGCGCTCTTATCTGGAGCATTATGATTGTATAGCGCAGCACATTAATTTTATAAAAACCGCACCTTTGTACTATAATCTGGACGACTGTTTTATTTCACACGCGGGAATATCGGAGTCATATAAGAAGAAACTGCCGCCTAATCTGAGGGAAAATCTGGATCAGCTTGACCAGCTTATATACAACGAATATCAGAATGAAAGCGGTGTCCTTTGGTCAAGGGAGAGGTTGCTTAACCTGGGTAAAATTCAGGTGGTGGGACATACAAAGCAGAATATTGTAAGAATAGACCAGAAGGCAAACGCAGTATATGTAGATACCGGTGCATGCTTGGGGAACAGACTTAGTGCTGTAATTATTCACAGGAGCGAAATTATCGAAGTTATTGACGAAAATACGCATATTCCTGACATTGAATAAATAAATCAGTTGTATTCCGAAATTTTCAATTGACAATTAACAAAATCTTAAGTTATTTAGCGCAACAATTTCTAACATTCGGAAGAGTTTATCATGGCGTTTTTTTTATATAAACCTGTTGCTATTAAATCAAAAAATAAATAATTTTTCAGCAAACATTATAAGGAGACCGCTAGAGACAAAATTCTACTGTAATAACAACAGTATCTAGGTAGATCAATAAAAGCGAAAATTAAAAATCTTCTCAGGGAAAGCGTAAAACTCTTTCTTTTTACAGTTGCAGTTGCTTACTGCTTACTGTCAATTGGTTTTACTTCTCAGCATACGGTCGCTAATGAACAGTTATTATTTGATGCATGCCTTAACTATGTAAGGACAAATAATAATTTTCATTCAAATGTACCTTCATTGCAGAATCCCAATATTAATTCTTCCCAGCTTGAAAACGGATTTTCAAGTCAGGGCAAGCCTCTATCTGTTTCTGACTCCACTAAGGATTCATTAAAACTCATCAAAACGCAAAAGCCAGCGGCTCTCAGCGATTCTGCTTCCAGGCGTAATATAGCTGATTCTACAAGAAACAGAATCCCCTATGATTCATTGGGAACGATGAAAACAGATTCTACAGGAAGAAGAGTTGCGGTTGAAAAGCCTGTGACCAAAACACTACTGGATTCGCTTGCCGAAAGATCCAAGGATTCTACCGCCAGATTGAAGTACTTCCATTACCAGAGGCACGATGAGCCATACGTTGAGTTTAATCCCAAAAAGCATTCACGCTTCTTCGCATATCCCTCACAATCCACAATAAGCCGTACGGTTGAACTGGACTCTACGGGTAACTTTGTACTCATAAAGGAGAAAATCGGGAACCAGCCTTATAAGATCATGCTCCAGATTCCCCTTGATGAATACATCAAAATGAAACTTGAAGCAAGGAACAGGAATATCTGGGAAGATATTGCTTATAAGTATGACCTGAAGGATAAAAACAAAGATCTTGGCGCAATTATAACGGATATTACAAATATCGACATCCCTCTTCCAAGCGTTGGTTTCCTCAGCATATTTGGTAAAAAGGGAATTAATATCAAGATCAGCGGTGCCGTTGACATACATGGCGCCTGGCGAAATGAAACTACCGAGGGTATTACTGCCTCACTGCTGGGCAATTCAAGGAATGAACCGGACTTTAAGCAGACAGTGCAGATCAACGTGCAGGGAACCATTGGTGATAAATTAAAGATTAATGCCGACTGGAACACAGAAAGAACGTTTGAATATGAGAACCAGCTGAAATTATCCTACAAGGGTTATGAGGATGAGATTGTCCAGAGTGTTGAAGCCGGTAACGTTTCATTGCAGACCTCTCCGCTGGTCGGCGGCAGCGAGGCGCTGTTTGGCGTGAAGGCAAACTTCCAGCTGGGTCCTTTGAGCCTGACCACACTTGCTTCCCAGAAAAAAGGCGAGGTCAAGGAAGTGTCCATATCCGGTGGCTCTACGACTCAGGAGTTCACCCTTCATGCATATGATTATTCACAGAATCACTATTTCCTGGATACTGTATATGCAAGCACACACCCGAATTATAATTTATTTAACAAGTATTATGGTAACAACCCCCCTGTAGTCAATTATTATTATCTGGTCAGAGATAACATAGAGGTATGGAAGTCCGTGACCGGACAGATTCAGCAGGGTGTTGAAAGAATGGCCAATGCATATATCGATCTTAGGTCGTACAAAAAAGGTGAAACGAATGTTTACGATGAATTACGCAAGGATAGTTTAGCCATTTCTGGTAAATTAACTATAGGCAGGTTTGTCAAGCTTATTCCTGATGTTGACTATATATTGCATCCTGAGACCGGTTATATTACTTTCAAGACTCAGATTCAGGACCAGGATGCCATTGCCGTTGCTTTCAGGCAGGATGGGCCGAGTACAAGTCCGGACGATGACCTTTTTTATGGTGAATTTGTAGGATCCGATACTTCAGGCGCAGCAACTTCAAAGAAGCTGGTACTTAAACTTGT